>DATENQ010000001.1:0-7495 GCA_035275005.1 Pyrinomonadaceae bacterium
CTCGAAGAGCCAAAGATCGACGTGTAAACGCCGGCCGCGAACGTAACGCCCAGCGGATTGTGCGTAGAAACACCGATGACGCGTGTTCGTGGTCCCACAAACTTGTGCAGGTCGTCCGGGTAACATGCGACCACGTCGTCGTTGCGATATTCACGCAGCAGCGACTTCTCGACGAGCCTGACGCCGGCGGGCATGTACAGCGCTGAACCGTCAGGATTGTGCTCGACTTCGCGCCACTTCGGATACTTTCTGTTGATGACGCCTTCCATCCAGATCGGCAACGAAGCCAGTGCCATCTGAATGAAGTAGCCGGCGTGATCGATCGCTTCCGTGAGTGGCGCGGTCAACACAATCAGGCGCCCACCATCGGTAGGTGGTTCGTGGATGACTTGGGTTTCGCGTGTGCCGTTGCCGTTTTTTGAGTGCTTACCGGGGGTACTCTTCATATTGGGTGAATACACTAATGAAAACTAATAAGGTTGACAAGTACTAATAATTACAGGTCTGTAGCGGCTATGGCTTCGATCTCGATCAAGAAGTCGTAATGAAGCTTACCGCAGGGAATGACAGCGCGAGCGGGGCGATTTTCCCCAAGAACTCTTGAATAGACTTTGTTAACTGCTTCCCAGAGACCGATGTCGGCAATCGATATGTTCATTTTGAGGACGCGGTCCCAGTCGCTGCCGGCGGCCTTGAGAATTGCGTGAACGTTGCTGAGCGCCAGTTCAGTCTGTTCCTCGATTGGCCCCATCTTCTTCTCGCCGGTTTTAGGATCGATCGACAGTTGCCCGGCGACGAAGACGAGGCCGTTGTAAACAGTCGCTTGCGAATAGTGTCCGCCGGGTTGCGGAGCGTCGGGAGTGTTGATTCTTTTGATTTCCATAAGGGCCACAAAAAAGCACAAAAGGCACAAAAAATCAATCCGCAGATTTCACAGATTATTTATGAAATCCGCGGACGGTTTCCAATTGAGTTGTGAGGGGGTTAGTTGACCATGAATGATTTAGCCGCAGATGACACGGATAAAAAAATCCGGATTTCATCCGTGTTCATCCGCGGCCACAAACGTTAGTTAATAAGCCCTTGCCGAACCGGTTGCAGCGCCGGCCGCAACACCAGCAAGCGACGCCGCACTGAGCTTCGTGTCAGCATACTGCCACGACTTCTCGAATTCACCCTGGACTGACTTCGCTGCGCCGTCCTTACCCTGCTTTCGCAAACTCTCGGCGAGTCCGAACAACGCGCGTCCGTTGCGCGGCCGTCGCAGGATTTCGTCACGAAATACTTTTTCCGCAGCTGCGTTGTCGCCATTCAGCAGCAACACGCCGCCGAGCACTTCGCGAACCGGAAGATCCCAGTCGGCCGGTTCAGCGTAGTAGGTTGCATCTTCAGCAGCGATCGCCTTCTTCAGAAGATCGATACCGGCTTGTTTATCACCGCGAGCGAGTGCGATCTTCGCTTCGAGCTCCAGTTCGCCGACCTTCGTCACATCTGAGGCCACGTTGTTGAAGACTCGCACTTCCGGCGTCAAGCTCTGGTTGACAGCGCGCAACGCAGCCAATTCTGCTTCAGCCTGCGACGTTTGTTTTGAAGCGGCGTACGCACTGCCACGAGCAAAATGCCAGTACGCGGTGACGATCTTCAGCGATGGATCGGGTTTCGGTTCTTTCAGGATCTCATCCCACTTGCCGAAACGCGTCATCGAGACGAGCGGATACGGAGCAAACATCTCCAGCATCGGCATCGCTTTGAGAACCGGCTTCACATTTCCTTCGAGCTCACGCGCTGACTTGATCGAGTCAGCATAACGTCCATTCATCGCGCTTGCTGCCGCGAGGAAGTGGACGTTGTGGTTGTAGTACATCGCGGGATAGAGGCCGTTGTTGCCGCTCTTCGTGATGTACGCGCGATCGACCGCGATCGCGTCTACGTTTGCTTTCGCCGCGGCGAAGTAATCACCGGTGCGAATGTAGACGTGCGATGGCATGTGGACCAGGTGACCAGCGTTCGGCGCGATTTTTCCGAGACGATCGGCGCTCGGCAATGCGCGCTCGGCATTCGTCGAAGCTTCGACGGCGTGAATGTAATAGTGATTTGCGCCGCTGTGATTCGGATTGCGACGCAACACACCTTCGAGTACTGCAACGATCTCGAGCGTGCCTTCTTCCGGCTTGCCGTCGAGCGTCCAAAGGTGCCAGGGGCGCAGATTCATCATGCTTTCGGCATAGAGCGTGGCGGCGTCGAGATCGTCCGGATAGGTTTTCGCCAGCTCGCCCATGGCGTTCTTGTAGTCGACTTCCAGCTTGTGTTGATCGGCTTGAAGTTCTTTCGAGTAACGCTTCGACAGAGCGTTGATGTAAGCGCGATCGTGCTCCGACGCTTTCGGCGCGAGCTCGATTGCCTTTTGTAGACTGGCATAGGCCTCGAGCAGTGCCGGGCCACCCGCCGGGACGTTGTAATTCGAACCCATTGCCAGGGCAACGCCCCAGTAAGCCATGGCTAGTTGCGGATCGAGTTGGGCGGCTTGTTTGAACGACTTTACCGCCTCCTCATGGTTAAAACCAAAGAGGTACGCGAGTCCCTGGTTGAAAAATTTCTGGGCTTCCGGATTATTGGTTGTTACCGGATGATCGATGTCGCCGAGTCCGGCTTCCAGGGCTACGGGCGCCGAGGTTGTAGCTGGAGCATGGCTGTTGTGTTGACCATAAATTGCGATGGGAAAGAGCAGCAGAATCGCAAAGAACAGGTGCCTCATATCAAATCTCCTGGGCCGGCAAACCATGCCGGCAATGGCTGTCACGAGTTAGATTGTTCCAAATGTCTAACGCGCAATGGTGCCTTGAATTGGGTCAGTTATGGAGCTCCATACTTCAATTGCACCACTTTTGCTTTGCCTTTTGCGTAAATAGTAACGATAAACAGGTCATCAAACTTTTGCTCGTCGACGGTCACAGCGGTGTCGCCGCCGAGCATTCGGACCACGTCGGGAATCCAGTTGCTATGGCCGATGACGAGCACGCTCTCGCCTGGTCGTTGCAGGATCTTGTTGATCAGTTCCGAAGTGGATTCTTCTGAGATGAGTCGCAGGTTTGAGGGATTTGGTTTGAGCGTGAGCGATGTCACGGTCGCGCCGGATTTGGCAACGAGGGGCTCGGCAGTCAGTTTTGTCCTGGCAAACTGCGACGTGTAAATGGCCTTGATGTTCGCGGCGCCGAGAACGCGCGCCAGTTCCTGCGACCGCGCCACGCCTTCCTTCTTCAACGGCGGATCCTGTTTCGGTTCGTCTTCTTTCTCAGCGTGCCGGACGACGAAGACGGTGATCGGTTTGAACTCTTCCTGTGCGATTGCAGTCTGACAAAACACTGCAAGCGCGATGAGTAACGTAACGAGAATCAGTGATTTGTGCTTCATTTTCCTTTTGTGCTTTTGTGGCCTAAGTTAGGGCTTCCATCCTGGCGGCGCCTCGGGCCAAACCTTATCGGGACTAGCCGGGCTTGCCTGATCCGGACCAACCCGATCCGATTCAATTTCGGCGACGATGAAATTCTCCGGCGGCACTGGCGCTCCTGCCAAACGTCGCAGCAGCGCGAGTTGTCCGGCATGTGTCATCGCGTCTGAGAACGGACCTTGCAGCAGACGTTCTTCAGTCATTCCTTCCGACAACTGGTCTCCGTCTCTGAGATGTTGGGCCAACAGCCCGAGCATTTCATGGAAGCGATCAATCTCTTCCTGAAGCGACTGCAAAGGCTCGGGCCAATAACGTCCTCCGATAAAATGCGTGCGAGCATAACCGAGCACGCTCGTCATGTGTCGCACGAGTTCCGCGGGAGTACGAACACCATCCGTCGCGCGAAACGAACCAAAGTCATCCGGCGCATCTCTCAAAGCCTTCTGCGTCCGGTAAGCCAATGCAGCCAGAAAATGAGCCAGCAGTTTCCTCTTATTCTCCATCAGCATTTCATCCGTGTAAATCTGCGGCTAATTCTTTTCGCATCGGCACGAGCTCGAGCTTTACCCCCTCGCGAAGCTCCAGCTCAAAATCGCCGGTCGCGGAAAACCCACAAGACTTATAAAACTCAATTCCCGGAAGCGTCGCCATCAACTCCAGCGCGCGAAACCCTTCGGCGCGTGCTTCACTCTCACATCGCGCCAGGATCGCACGCGCGATTCCTTTGCGCGCATGATCAGGGTGAATAAAGAACGCACGAATTTTCGCCGGCTCCGCCGCCGGATCGAGATAACGGGCGTCTCGCGACGAAAACTGATCGCCGCCGAAAAGCGTCTTCCTTTTACTCCAACCGCCACAGCCTACTAACACTCCCTCGCTTTCCGCCACGAGGTAAGTGCTATCCTCAATGAGATCGGTATCGACACCAAACACCGTAGCAATCGCGGTCTCGATCTGCGCGTCGTCGTAATGCTCGCGACTAAGATAACGCGCTGACTCCGCAATCAACTCCTTGATCCGCTCACGATCCTCCATGGTTGCGGGTCGAATAATCACTTACTTCACCAGTTGTTCGACAATCTCTCCAGCGGCGTTAGGACGTCCCATGCGCAGCGCGTTTGCCTGCATCGACTTGAACCGCTCCGGATCGCTTAACAGTCGTTCGAGTTTATAAGACAACGTTGGCAGGTTGTTGCAACGGATCGCAACGGCGCCTTCGAGCAGATGATCCGAGTTGCGCTCTTCCTGGCCGGGTATCGGGTTGACGATCACGAACACCAATCCCTTTGCCAACGCTTCCGACGTTGTCAGACCACCCGGCTTACCGAGCACCAGATCGGACGCAGTCATCAGCTCGTCCATCTCTTTCGTATAGCCAAACGGTTTCAGAGTTACCGTCGCATCGGGTTTGGTGCGCGCTGCCAGCTTCGTCAAACGCTGCTTCAACTCTTCATTCCGGCCGCAAATCGCTACGATCTGAGCGCGGTGTTGCAACGGCAGCAACGAATGGACCAGCGCATCGACCGATCCCACACCGAACCCGCCCGCGGAAAGCAGTATCGTGGTTCGATCGGGCGCCAGCCCGTGTTTGACGCGCATCTCCTGTTTATCTTTCTCGATCGCAAACACCGGATCGATCGGAATGCCACTGACCGTTATCTTCTTGGACGGAATACCGAGCGCTTCGAGATAGACACGTGCTTCTTCGAGCGCGACAAAGTAACGCTCGAAGTGATGGACCAGCCACATCGCATGCACATCGAAATCAGTAACGATGATTACCTGACGGCTGGCAAGCCGCTCTTTCGCTTTCAGCCACGAGACGATCTCGGCAGGAAGGAAGTGCGTGCAAACAATCAGGTCGGGTTGGTATTCGCGCAGCAGCTTAACGAACGGGCGCGTGTTGAGTTTGTCGAGCGCGAGACGACGGCGTTCGTTTTTCCAGGGCTTGTCGAGTTTGTCGTAAACCCAACCAGGCACCTCGGGCATTTTGTTGACGAGGTCGATATAGGCTTTTGAATAGAGATGGCGAAAGAGTTTGTTGGTGTAGTTGAGCACGTCGAAGTGCTGCACTTCCCTGCTCTCACCATCGTCGAGCTGTTTGAAAGCCTTCTCGATGGCTTCAGCCGCGCGCACGTGCCCCGCACCAGCGGAGGCCGATAGGAGGAGAACTTTTTTCAACATCGGGTTATGTTTGCTTATGGCCGCGTTGGTCGCGCGGGCGATGTCGTTGGTCGCGCCGCGGGTGATGTTGCTGGTCTTGCCGGCGCCGGCGCTAGTGTTGCGGGATGCGTCCGGTTGTAATCGGCGATGAACTCGCTGGTGATGTCCAGACTGCTGGCTGCATAAATAATCGGAACGCGGTTCGCATCGATCAGCAACGAAATGCCTTTTGACTGAGCATACGCCGTCAGTGCCTTGCCGATATCCTGCTGCAACGGATCGATCGCAGCCATTGACTCTCTCTGATAACTTGTCTGTGCGTCTTCAGCTTTGCGTTTGATCTCTATCTCCAGTCGCTCCGCTTCCTCGGCTTGTTTTGCAGTCGTGGTTGCGTCCTGGATCCCGCGTTTCTTTTGCAGGTCGGACTTCATTGTATTCAGACGCTCGCGCATGCCGCGGAGCTCGTTGCGCAACGGCGTGAACTTCGCTTCGATCTGCTGCATTGCCGCCATCACGCGCGCAATACCGTTTTTCTCGTCGCTGAATGCAGACGAATCGATAATGGCGATATTCGCTGGAGTAGCCGCCGGTCGGGTCTGCGTTTGTGCCAGGATCGTAACCGCCGCAAACGCAACTGCGGCTACAGCTATCAGAAATACTTTCATTGCTTTCTGCTCCTTAATAGTTTCCGTAACCCGTCGGGGGCTTAGCCTTTGTGTTGTAGGGTGAATTTACCACCCTTCTCGATGCGCAGCATGTAAACGGGCACTTGCGCGTTCCGGTTTGCATCGAGAGTAATCTTTCCAGTTACGCCGGGGAAGTCTTTGGTTTGTGCCAGTGCGTCTCTGACCGCGGCACTCTCTGTCGACGGCGCGCGCTTGAAAGCGTCGAAGAGCATGCGAGCCGCGTCGTACGCAGTGGCCGCGCCTGCGTCAGGATCGACACCATACCTCGCGCGATAGTCGGCGACAAACTTCTTCACCAGCGGATCGTCGCTGCCGGCCCAGAAGTGATTTGCAAAATAGACGCCCTCGAAGATTTCACTGCCGTCCTTCATCAGATCTGGTGAATCCCAACCATCACTGCCGATGAGAACCGCTTTGATGCTGGCGCGTTTGACTTCACGCGCTACGAGCGGTGCTGTCGTATAGAATCCGGGCGCGAAGATGATATCAGGTGCGGCGGTCTTGATCGTCTGCATCTGTGTGCTCAGGTCAGTTGCGTTTGCTTCATATTGCTGTTGGCGGACGATCTGTCCACCGAGCTTCCTGAACGATTCAGCAAAGAATCCGGCTAACACGACAGCATAGTCATTCTTGTCATCCAGAATGATCGCCGCCGTCTTTGCCTTTAAGTTGTCGCTCGCGAACCTGGCAATTGCTTCGCCTTCAGTCGAGCTTACGAAGCAGGCGCGAAAGATGTAGTCGCCAAGCCTCGTGAGCTCCGGCCGCACCGAAGCCGAAGAGATCATCACGATCTTATTCTGTTGCGCGATCGGCGCGGCCATCATGGCCCTGGTGCTTACCGGCTCGGCGAGTAGCGCTTTCACTTTGTGCTCGTTGATCAGGTGATTGACGATGCCGGGTACTTCCTGTGTGTTCGAACGATCGTCTTCGATCTCGACTTCGATGAGTTGACCATCGATTCCGCCTGCGCGATTTATCTCGTCAGTCGCAAGTTTGATAGCGTTTGCCGCGGAGATTCCGTAGGCCGCAGTGGGGCCGGTTAGCGATAGGAAGGCGCCAATCTTGAGCTTCTGCACCGAACACGCCAGCGGCGTCAACAGCAACAGCCCCAGGAGCAACATGCGAATCTTTTTCATGGCTGGTTATTAAACCAGTTTCGCGCAGCGCCGCAAAATTTCCGCGACGGGCGGCCACGGAG
>DATENQ010000002.1:0-13337 GCA_035275005.1 Pyrinomonadaceae bacterium
CCCCCGCTGTTAGTTGAATAGGAGAGCGGGGGCAAGCCCCTCTTCCTGACTTGTTCTATTCCGCGGAGTTTAATTAGTCGTCGTGCTTTGCTTAAGCGTGATCATGTGGTTGTCTGCTTTGTGAATCTCGTCAAACAGCCGCTTGACTTGTGAGTAACTGTCAACCGGAAACAGGATTGTCTGCTCGCCGCCGAAGAAAAACTTACGACTATAGATGAGCTGTGTTTGATCTTTCGTCACACCCATGTTGATTTCGTGCATGCAAATCTCACCTGCCCTGAGCGGTGTGGGCCGATCGGCGTTGTCGAGCGTGTAACCCTTCGGCAGCGCGATCGTTACCTTGTCTTCCTCAGACCATGGGAAATGAAAGTAGACCGGATAGCGGCGCGTGCCGGCGCTGAACAACGCGTCAATTCCTTTGACAAAGTATCCGGGCTGGAAGAAGAGCCGCTTGCCCGTGCGTTGCGCGTAGTCGGGCACGCGCACGTGATACTTGTAGATGAACGGCTTCACCGGATCGGTAGCATTCTCGACGACGATGTTGCTCAACTCCGCCGAGCTCATCCTTCCCTTCACCATTTCTTTCAGGTTCTCCTCGCGTTGAACTGGTGAGTCGTCGTCGTTGTTGAGTTTTCGTTCGACAGCCAAATGACCGGTGTACTCCACAGTTACGTCTCCTTCGAGTGTGCCGTTCTCGTCAAGAGTCAACGTCGCGACACGTTTCTCTTTCGACTTATCGTGCGACGACATCGGCGTCTTAAACCACTCTGTGGTCGAATCGGCGAGTATGCCGTCAACACCTTCTTCCTGCCAGCGCATCATCGGCGGCGTGATGTACTTCTGACTCAGATCGAAAAACTTCCACGTCTCGCCCGAGCGCACGACGATGCTGGAGGGTCGCAAGGCGCCTGGGATGTACACGTTCCGCTCAAAAAAACGCCGGCCACGATCCGGTAACAAAGCCACGCGAGCTTCGTATCCGGTCGCATTGACAAGAGCTGCAAACAGAAGATTGATGTCACCACCAGAACCAACGCCGCGTTTCAAAGTGTCAGACGGTTTCTTGTTGTCTTTTAGTTTTTCCAACTGCTCTTCGGTAAAACCGGCGTTCTTGTCGTCGGTGTTTTTGATGTTGTCGCGACAGAACTCAAAAATTCGCTGCAGCTTTTCGTCCGGCGTCGTAGCACCCGCAATCAGTTCAACCGACTTCTTCTTGATGTCGTTGTCGACTTTCATGAACGGTTGAAAGACTATGTAAATATTAGACGCGACGAGTGGGTAACCGAGAAAGGTGTCTAACAGGCCCGCCCACGACTTGACGCTGTCCTCGGGCGGCATCATCGGTTCTTCGCGGAAGGCGGGCACGTTATTTACGGTAGTCACCTCAAACCCGTCCTTATCCTTCTTGAAGTTAAACTGGGCCATGTTGAATGGGCGCACATCGAAGTCGGCCTTGCGTGCAGGTTTGATTCGATACGTGACTGCCTGGACTGGAATGTCCCGCTGAAACTGCAGGCGCATGTTGTTAGCGGAAGTGTTGGATCTAACTTCTTTCCACTTGTATTCGATGATGGCGCCGGGCTCGATCCCGGGAAACGCAAAAGTCTTTGTGCGCAGTTTGAGCCCGCTGATCTTAACGACCGTCTTCTCGATAACATCGTCTTTAGCCAGTTCGACTATAGTGCCGTCTGGTTTAATGGTGCGCGCAGCCACGTCCTTGATTTTGACACCGTTAATAAACGGGATCTCGATCTTGCTGTTCAGATCGCGCCCTCGCTCCGTGAAGATCTTGATGCGCACGTAATGGTTGAGCACCAGATCTTCCCAGCCGGTGTCGTCAATACGAATGTCCCAAAAGATTGCCTCCGCATCAGCATTCGGCTCAACCACTGCTGCCTTGAGCGCAAGATCCGCAGCATCGACAGGCCGCCACTCCTCTCCACCAGCCGACACACTCGACCAGCCGAGAGAAACCAACGCCAGAAGCAACAGAATTAAGATTGAGCGTCGAAAGGATTGGGGGATCATCTTCGTCTCTACTTTCGGTTAGCTGAGGAACACCATTTCGGCCGAGGACAC
This sequence comes from Pyrinomonadaceae bacterium, assembly GCA_035275005.1. Classification (GTDB taxonomy): domain Bacteria; phylum Acidobacteriota; class Blastocatellia; order Pyrinomonadales; family Pyrinomonadaceae; genus PSRF01. The sequence goes on from DATENQ010000002.1 coordinate 2,080, forward strand.
GCCGCCATAATGCCACTATTCCTCTATCTTGAGAATAGCTTTTGCTCTGTGGATGTCGGGTCAATTTGAGTTATGTTTTCACGCAAAGGCGGCAAAGACAGCAAAGTCTTTCTTTGCGGCTTTGCGTGAACCCAAACTGGAGAACTCGATTGCCCATCATTCTCGATGACCTGCGGCGCTATGCTGTTGCGCGGAATTTTCCTAAACCAACCACACTCAATCGCGCCTTGCAGCAGATGGGGTTTGTGCAGGCCGATCCGATACGGGCGCCGGCGCGTGCACAGGATCTGATACTGCGGCATCGTGTCAAAAATTATCGCGCGGGTGATCTCGAACGTCGCTACCCGACACTCGACGTCGAAGAGGATTTCTTTGTCAACTACGGCTATGTCACTCCAACCTTGCAGGCATTGATGCATCCACGGTCCAACTCACGCATTCCTGTGGAAGTCAGCTCACCCTGGGGTTACGGAACCAAGAAGAGAGCCAAACTCCTGCTAGATTTCATTCGCGAACGCGGGACAGTACATCCGCGTGAAGTTGACGAACGCTTCTCCCACGGGCGTGTCACCAACTACTGGGGTGGCTCGTCAAATGCCACCACTCACCTGCTCGACGCGATGCACTACACCGGCCTGCTGCGCATCGTCCGACGCGAAAAAGGCATTCGCATTTACGCGGCTCATAAACACACAAACGTTCCGCACAGCACCGCTGAGCGGCGCGCGCGTATCGATGCGTTGGTAGATGTAGTAGTTCGCATCTACGCGCCGTTGCCTGGTCCAAGCCTCACTTACTATTTGCGGCGTTTGCGTTATGCCGTGCCGCAGTGGCAAAAGGATCTGCCCGGGGCATTGCATCGAGCCAAACAACGCATCTCGCATGCGCGTGTTGAGAATGTCGATTGGTACTGGCCCGCGGATGAAGACGTCATGAACCATGCGATTCAAGACACAGTCCGTATCCTGGCGCCTTTCGATCCTTTGGTGCACGACCGCGATCGCTTCGAGATTCTGTGGCGCTGGATCTATCGCTTCGAAGCCTACACACCCGCGGCAAAGCGTAAGCTCGGCTACTACGCAATGCCTTTGCTCTGGCGCGATCAGGCAATCGGTTGGGCCAACCTTTCCGTAAAAAACGGCGCACTCGAGTATGAGTTAGGCTTCGCCAACTCGGAGCCACGCGAGCGCGCCTTCAAGCGTGAACTGGAAGCAGAATTGGATCGAGTGCGCACATTTCTACGCCTCTAACATCCGAGATGCTCGAACCGAAAACTAACCGTAGCCTCGGCGAGCGTTCGACCATTTTTACTTCTCGTTAATACTCCGCGAAGCACCGGCGTATTCTTTCCTGCCAACGGACTGAACTTCCTCCGAAGAAACTCGCCTTCGAATCGATACTCGACTCCTGATTCAAGAGTTTTTGAAGTCGAGAAGACTAATCGGTCTTTTGTTACCAAAGCGAAAAGCGCCGTAGCCGAATCAGAGCCATTATTACCCTGCGTATAGATGGTGATGTAGCCCGGCTCCGTGTTATCGCCATACAGCCCCAGCTCGATCGACTCGAAGTTCGCGAACTCCTTTGGCTTCGTTTCTATCATGTAGTAAATGCCGTACGGATTGAACGTTTCGGGATCATAATCGAGTACGTAGTGGGGTTGTGGCGTGGCCGCCGGCACAGGCGCAGCTGGTGGAATTGGCGTAATTTTGGCAATCGACTCTATTCGCTGTAGGACGGAATCAGGGCTTACTACTTCGATCTTGCACGGCGTCGGAGCCTCGTTTACGGCACGCCGCAGGATTAATCCGTAGGCCGCTACACCAAGAACAAATGTCAGTAAGAGCACAACGACTCGCAGAATCATTCGCTTCATGAGGAAGCCTCCTTTTCGCGTGGTGAACGATACGAATCGTCGCGGCCGGTGCCCACGTTAGGACCAACATTCGCAAGGTGTGGACATCAACAGTCCTCGCTGTGTGTTTGCAGACCCGTGCCTTCTCACACCATAATTCGCCAATATGGAAAATCGTAGAACCCTTTACCCCGCGATCGAGCCGTACGATAGCGGCCACATCAGAGTGTCGGACGTTCACCAGCTTTATTACGAGCAGTGTGGTAATCCAGATGGAAAGCCGGTCGTGTTTCTCCACGGTGGGCCCGGCGCAGGTCTCGACCCGGATTACCGGCGTTTCTTTGACCCCGCAGCCTACCGCGTAATTCTCTTTGACCAACGCGGCGCAGGCCGGAGCATTCCGCACGCCTCGCTCGACGACAACACGACCTGGCACCTCGTCCAGGACATCGAACACATTCGCGAGCATTTCGGTGTCGAGAAGTGGCTCGTATTTGGCGGCTCGTGGGGCAGCACACTCTCGCTGTCCTACGCGGAAACACATCCCGAAAGAGTGAGCGGGTTAGTGCTACGGGGCATCTTTCTCTGTCGCCCGCAGGAGATTCGCTGGTTCTACGAACAGGGTCAGGGCGCGAGTGCGATTTTTCCGGAGACGTGGGAACAGTATGTGCGCATCATTCCCGAAGCTGAGCGCGCTGACATGATCCGTGCCTACTACGGCAGGCTCACGAGCGCTGATGAAGCCGTACGTCGAGAAGCGGCGTATGCGTGGTCCATCTGGGAAGGGAGTGCCTTGAAGCTACTTCCCGATCAAAAAGTGATCGATGAATTCACCGAACCTGAAAAGGCGATCGCGCTAGCGCGGATTGAGTGTCACTACTTCGTCAACAACTGTTTCTTCGAGACCGACAACTACCTGCTCGATCACATCGATCGCATTCGACACATTCCAGCGGTAATTGTTCACGGTCGCTACGACGTGATTTGCCCGGTCTTGAACGCCTGGGACCTGCATCGCGCCTGGCCCGAAGCCTCTCTGCGGATCATCCCGGACGCCGGCCACGCCTCCACTGAACCCGGCATAGTCAGCGCCCTCGTCGAAGCGACGGACAGTTTTCGCTAAGTGGGCCACGGATAACACGGATTTAATCCGGATTTTATCTGCGTAATCCGCGGCTATTTCTTCGCCGACAGCCGAATACGGGCGATTACGTCGAGGCCGTTGCGGCCTTGTGTCAGGATGTTTTTCAGTGGCTCACGAAAACTCGCGATGTCAGGCTTGTCTTCGTCGAGCAGTTCGAGGCACTTCTTTGCGTTGGCAATAATCGTTTCGAGTTGTTGACTGACTTCGTCGACCACAGAAACTGCCGCCTTGCCGGTACTCGCCGCGTGACTCGCCTGGGCCAATTCAGCCTGCGTTCTCGATAAAATCTCTTTCGCGGCGTGATGTTCGATCGCCAGGCCGGCAATTCGCGTGGCCACCTCGGTGAGACCGGCTTCTTCACCCGTCGGCGTGCGCGGCTCACGATAATACATCGCGAACGAACCCAGGACCTTCCCGCGGCCCGAGAGTATTGGCGTCGACCAACACGCACGAAGACCGTTTGCGAGTGCGAGCTCACGGTAATCATCCCAAAGCGAATCCGAAGCGATGTCGGTGACGCAGACAGGCTCGCCGCGGTACATCGCAGTCCCACACGAACCGTGCTTTGGTCCGATAGGCTGCCCGTCAATCGCTTCGACATACTCCTTCGGCAAACTGGGCGCGGCTCCGTGTCGTATGTGATCGCCGTCTTCGCTCAGCAACAACACCGAACAGAGCATTCCCGGCGATTGCGCCTCGATCAGCAGCACGAGCCGCTTGAGAATCTCGCTGAGCGGCGCGTTTGCGGCCAATTTTTGCAGAATGCGGCTCTGTTCGCTAAGAAACTGTTCTTCCTTGGTTATACCGGGGGGATATTGAATACCCGAATCGATGCGTGGGAGTGGAGCCGTCAGAGTCTTTTCGACATCGTCCATTAGTTTTTACTCCGTGAGCAGTGGTGGCGCTTATTCTACGCCGTGCCGCGCACCGGAGGCCACATCAAATGATATGAAGAGGTTCCTCCATTTAATGGCGAGGCGCCAAGCTTACGCGAACCAGCTCGTTCTCTGCCGAGATCACCCATGCGTTCGTATCGTTCATGTACCCAATGCTTTCGAACGTGATGCTGGTGTCCAGTCGCTGCCACGAGGTTCCAGCGTCTGTCGATTCATACAAGAATCCGTGACCATCAATAGCGAGACCGTTATCGATATCTCTGAAAAGCACGCGACGAAACTCTCGTTGAATGCCGAGATAGCAATCCCTGCAGGAATCCGACTCGGGCAGATCAGGTAAACCACACCATGTCTTTCCGCCGTCACTCGTGTGCCAGAGGTGTTCTGAGTCGGAGTACCACCCTTCCTGCTCGCTGATGAACTGCAGATGTCGCCAGAAATCACCCAGCGGCAACTCGCTGAGGCGCTGGAACCGCGTTGGAATGTGTGGTTCTTCAGAGAGGGTGTAAGGCGCTGTGCTTGCGGTTGTTTGCTCAACCGGAGTGGATAGCCACGCAGAGCTCAGACCAGTAATCAGGAATACCAAAAGATTTGCTAAGTAAGGTCTAATCCGCTGTTTGTTCATGTGTCTTCGTACACGACGAAAGCTGACAAACTAACGTCGAACTTGATCCGAAACAAACGCGCAGTCCTCACCGGCTGATCCGTAGTAGCCACACGCCCACGACGCACATTGGACGCGCTACCCAACGGTCACGGAATTCGTTACGATGCCCGTCAAATGAAAACAATTCTGTTGCTCTTGTTACTCGCGGTAACAACCGCAGGCCAGACGAGCACTCCCGCAATCGCGTTCGTCGACGTCAACGTCATTCCGATGGACAAAGAGCGCCTGCTGCGAAACCAGACGGTGATTGTTCGCGACGGGCTGATCACTGAAATTGGCGATGCCAAACGAATCAAGATTCCGAAGGACGCGCAAAGAATCGATGGTCGCGGACGGTTTCTCATCCCCGGACTGTCTGACATGCACGTTCATCTCTTCACAGACGACGAATTTCCAGACGCGCTCGCGGAAAATGAGTTCAAGGTAATGCTCGCGCACGGCGTCACTACCATTCGCCTGATGACGGGCACTCCCGAACAGTTGTTGTTGCGGCGCAAAAGCGCGAGCCAGGAGATTCTCGCGCCGACGATCTACGCCGCGAGCCCGCAATTCACCGGGCGTAAATCGACCAATGCTCACGTCGTAACGACGGAGATCGAAGCGCGCGACGCCGTTCGTAAATCGAAGCAAGATGGATACGACTTCATCAAAGTTACGACATTTCTCAAGCCTGAGGTTTACGAAGCGATCGTCGATGAAGCGAACAAGCAGAACATCCGTGTTGTGGGCCATGCTGACAGCCGGTCTGTCGGCTTGATGCGCGCACTCAAGGCGCGACAACAGATCGAACACCTCGATTCTTATCTCGAAGCGTTGTTGCCGGAGACCGCGCCGGTGAAGGGTTCGGTTTCCGATATCTATCTCTACAATCCGAAGAACTGGGAGAGTATCGATTATCTCGACGAGTCGAGGATTCCTGAGCTGGCGCGCCTGACGGTCGAGGCAAATCCTTACGTGACACCGACGCTGCATCTTTTCAAATTCACGTTTGGAAAGGGTAGGTCCGAAGAATCGTTCAAGGCCCAACCCGATTTGCGTTTCTACCCGCAAAAGATCGTCGACCTTTGGACGGGAGTCAGCAAGAAATATCTTGCGACCGCGGCGCCGATCGAGAAGCGCGAGAAATACATCGCGATCAGAAACAAGATTGTGAAAGCGATCTATGACGCCGGCGGACGATTGATGGCCGGATCAGACACGCCTGAGTGGTTGCTTTTGTATGGGCACACGTTGCATCTCGAATTGGTGGATCTGCGTGACGCAGGTTTATCCAACTACGCCGCGCTCGAAGCAGCCACGCGAAATCCGGCGTTGTTCTTCGGCACGGCAAACAGTACGGGCACGATTGAGAAGGGCAAACGCGCGGACCTGGTCCTGCTTGAAGCGAACCCTTTGGACGACATCTCCAACACGCAGAAGCGAGCCGGTGTGATGTTAAAGGGCAAATACTATACGCAAGCGGAAATGAATCAGTGGCTCGACGAGATAGCCCCGCGATTTCAGCACGCTCTTGATGAACAGAAGGAGAAACAGTGAACACGTTCGGAAATTACATCAATGGTGAATTTGTAGACAGCAAGTCGGGTCGAACTTTCGCGAACATCAATCCGGCGAATATCGATGAGGTAGTCGGGAATTTTCAGGCGTCGAATGAAACGGATGTCGAAGATGCGTGCTCCGCCGCGGTTACGGCACAGGAAGAGTGGACTTCAATGCCGGCGACGAAGCGAGGTGAGTATCTTTTCAAAGCGGCTGATTTGTTAACAGAGAAACTAACGCAGCTCGGCGAAGAGATGACCCGTGAAGAAGGCAAGACTCTGCCTGAAGCCATTGGCGAAGTTACGCGCGCGATCAATATCTTTCGCTACTTCGGCGGTGAAGGTGCAAGGCAATTCACTTACAACGTTCCTTCAGAACGTCCGCAAGTGCTTTGCTACACGATCAGAAAACCACTCGGCACGGTTGCACTAATCACGCCGTGGAATTTTCCGTCCGCGATTCCGGCGTGGAAGATTGCACCCGCTTTAGTCGCCGGGAACACAGTCGTGATTAAACCGGCATCACTCGCGCCGCTCAGCTCCTTCCGTCTTGTCGAAGCACTGCACGAAGCAAAGATACCAAAGGGCGTTATCAACTACGTTACCGGGAGCGGTGGCTCAGTCGGCGATGCTTTAACCGGTCATCCATCCATCAGAGGCATCTCTTTCACTGGTTCGACTTCCGTCGGCGATGGGTTGTATCGCAAGGTTTCCGATCGAAAACTGCGAGTGCAACTGGAGATGGGTGGCAAGAACCCCACCATCGTTTTGCGCGATTCAGATCTGAGCTACGCCGCCGACATCCTCGTCAACGGCGCGTTTTTTTCAACGGGACAGAAGTGTACCGCGTGCAGCCGGGCAATCATCGAGCGTCCGATCTACGAGCCGCTGCTCCAACTCTTACTCGAGAAAACACGCGCGTTGAAGATCGGCAATGGATTGAATCCCGGTGTTCAGATTGGCCCAGCCGTCGATTCACATCAACTCGAAACAGACCTCGAATACATCAAGATTGCCAAAGAAGAAGGCGCGGAGTTGTTGTGTGGCGGGAATCGTTTGTCGGGCGGTGAATATGACAAGGGTTACTTCATTGAACCGGCGATTTTTACGGGCGTGCAGCCAAAAATGCGTATCGCGCAGGAAGAAGTTTTTGGACCTGTCCTGGCGCTGATGGTTGCGGAAGATTTTGAGAATGCGATGGAGATTGCGAATGGGGTGAGGTTTGGTCTGTCCGCGTCGATCGTTTCGCGCGATCTTACGCGAGTGCATCAGTTCATCGATCGGATCGAAGCCGGGCTGATCACAGTGAACCTTCCAACTGCGGGCGTGGAGTATCAACTGCCCTTCGGCGGCACAAAGGAATCGAGCTACGGCATGCGCGAACAAGGCCCACAGGCCATCGACTTCTATTCGGAGACACGCACCGTCTATCTTCGCTATGCGCAATGAGCCGCAAAAAGGCACAAAAGCACAAACCTTCCTGAATTCTTTTGTGCCTTTTTGTGCCTTTTTGTGGCTACTTAACGTATTCCCAGTGCCACGGCTCGTAGAAGTAAGGACGGAAGCCGAAGCGCTCCGCGTTGTGCACGAGCCATTTGTAAGCAGGAGTGTTGACCTGGATCGCGCGATTCGAATCCTTCGTGTCGACCGGGCTGCCACCCACATAGACATCAAGCGCCCGGCCGGTAAAGTGCGGGCTGTTGACCGCGAGCCCCGCGCGACCTGAGTTCGGTGAATTTGCGCGTAACTGGTCCTGGTATTCGCGCGAACGATAAGACGAAACGATCTTCAAATACTTCGACGTGGGCGCGAGTTTGAGATCCGCGGCGGCAGCGGCGAGCATCTGTTTGTATCCTTCGTAAGCATTGCGCTCCACCTGGCGAAGTTCCGCCGCGCGTCCCGGATCGTAAAAGTCGGACGGCGACCCTGTTACGAGTTCATCTGGCTGAGCAGGTGTTCGACTCTTGAGTCGAGCACTCTGCCACTGCGACACGAGCGCCATGAGTGCATCTTCATCAAGCACGCCATCCGCACGCAAGCCTCTCTTCTTCTGCCAAGCGGCAACTTCTTCCGCGAAGTCAGCGGTAACCGGATCGTGATGAGTGTCCAGAGTTTTGCTGATCAGTAGATCGTAGAGATACCAACCACGCTGCTGTTTTCCACCGAAGGTCCAACTCAGTTCGTTCCTGACGACAGCATTCTGACCGGCCGCCGCAGTAAAAGAGGACGCTTTCGTTGCGCTGGATTCTGTGACGCGCACCGCAGGTTTTGCGGACGCATTCCTATTCGAACGCGACGACTGGCCTCGACTGCTACGTGCCGCAAAAGCCACCACAGCCACGGCAACGGCAAGCACACAGAGAGTTACAACGACATGAAATTTATTCTTCATAACAGCTTCTTTGCGTGAGGGGTTTGCCGGGTCATTTGATAGATGCGCAAAGGTAGTTCACGGTTCGATGATAATTTTGTAGGGGCGGCACCCGTGGCCGCCCGTTCGCCGAATAACACAACGACGGGCGGCCACCGAGTGCCGCCCCTACAATACCTCTAACGGCGCCTTCGCTGCCGGCGAGTCTTTGTTGATTTGACCTTTTTGTTCTTTACGGGCGGTGCTGGTTCCGCTGACTTGTGATGCGCCTCTTCTTCTACAGAAGGAGCCCCGGCTTTCTCGAGCGATGCGGTGATCAGATCGTCAGCTGGCCGGCTGCCGTTAAGAAACGCGAACACGTGAAAGTTTGCATTGCGCTCGCGTATCACTTCGATTCGTCCCTGATTTTTTATGCGCGCCAGCTCGCTCATGATGAAGTTCTGTTCGGCGACGCTCATGTAACGATAATCGATGTCGAATGCGAGACCGGTCGAGTGTGGCGGCGAATCGATCGTGACGGCATTGCGATTGAATCGCCGGAGTCTGTGTTGATATTGCTCCGGTCTGACAAGCGAGCTCACCGGCAACGGGCGATCAAACTGGCGCTGATACGCCGCCGCGACTTCCTCCATGATTTTCAGCGCCTGGGGTCGCACGGCGCTCAGCATGTTCATCTTCAGCGCCAGGCGATCCGAAGGATCGTCGAGGTTGTAAGCTCGGCCGTTGAAGTTCTTTGCCAGGGTTTGTAGCGATTCGTATTCGCGGGAGAGTTGCGGGCGCGGCTGGGGTTGTTCGTCAGGCTCGTCCGACTGAGATTTGTCTTCTTCGTAAACGCTGAACTCGCTGTCGTCCGCTCGCTGACCGATGCCGAGTAAGACATAAGTATCAGTGACGGACGGCACGGGAACGATCTCGCCGCGCTCGATCAACATTGCGAGATCGAGATAGTCCTGGCAGGTATGAATCTTATACTTCTCGATCTCCGCGACTTGTGCAGCGAGAAACCAGTAACGCTCTTCGTAATGCTTGAGCTCCTGCGGAACCTCCAGAGCGCCCGCCCCTTCCCCGCCCCGATCGGCCTTGACCTTCTCCACCGCGCGATACCATGCATCAGCGTCTGTCAAGTTGTTGACATACGCGGGGCTAACATGAGATTGCGCAACACGGCGCCTGGCTTTTAAATGCAAGAACGCCCACACTCCGCCGTACGTGAGAGCAATTACCACAATTACAAGAATGATTCTCCTGCCCATTAAATCTATAAAGCCACAAAAAACACAAAAGACACAAATGGTCTAACTAAAAACTTTTGTGCCTTTTGTGCTTTTTTGCGGCTAACTTTATTCAGTCCGCAGCGCCTTTGCGCGAGAAATATTTCTTAGCCGAGGGTGTAGATGGTTGTGTCGGGGTGGTAGATGCGCCAGTCGAACCAGTAGTCCTCGAGCACGAAGACCTTCTTCAACTCACGGCCGGTCAATGGTCCGCTGGTCGCCTTCCCTTCGAAGTTCCAGGTGCTGCCGGTTTCGGCGTCGATCAGTTGTAGCTCATTGTTCTCAGTCTTTTGAAAGAACTCCAGACGGCGCCCATCGACCGTGCGTTCGAAAGCGCGAACGGAGCGCTTGTCATCACCGAGCACGATCACGATCGGCATTGAGCCCAACGTATCGATGATCGGACTCTGCTTTTGCAATGCGGTTAGAGGATAGGCTACTGACTTACCACCAGCGCTCACGCCGATCACGAGCGTGCGCGGCGCGAGTCGTTTATCAACGTCCGTGCCATCGACGACACGCATGGCTCCGACGCTCGTTTCCCAGTTCGGCTTTGCATACTGATTGCCGGCGAGAATTCTTTCGTCAGGCTTGAGCACTCGGCCCTGCGGCTGTTCGCGTTTCCAGATCGAGAACGAGATCTCATCGTGGAAAACTCCTTTGAGCTGCTTCCCTTTCAACGGTCCCTGAATCGCTTTCCCGCTGACCTGTTGCCACCACGTTCCAGTTTCATCATCACGCATGATGAAGTTCTGATTGTTGATGCCTGCAAGCCGGAAGTGAAGCACTCGTCCATCGACTGTCGTTTCCCACACCAGACCGGTGTGACAGAGCGTTCAATACGTGGCCACGATCGGCGTGCCGCCAACCGTGTCCCCCACGAGATGATGATAGGCCATCAGCCTGATCGGATAAGCGACCGACTCTCCGCCAATCGTTACCGACAACACACGATCGTCGTCGTTGATAAAACCAACATCAGCAGCCGTGACGTAGGCAGGATTCGGGAGCGGATTGAACATCCACTCGAAGTGGTTCTGACGCGCGAGCCACGTAGCAGCAAACGCCGGCAGCAGAACTACAACCAACAACGCGCGGCTCCACCAGCGACCACCGAGCCACAACTTGATCGCCAATAACAGAATGAGCGCCGATGCAAATAGTGTCAGCCACGGCGACCAGCGACGCATGAGATACGAGATCTCCAGGATGCGCGGCGTCTGCGCATTGAACGGCATGATCAGAAAGACCGGCGTCAACACGGTCGCCAGCACCACGACGACCAAAACAAGGAGCACCAGCCACGCAAGTTTGCGTCGAGACCGAACGTTACCCATAGTTTTCAGAAGATTAAAAAACCCCAGCCAGTAATAACCTTCCCGACCCACTTGCCGGAGTCGTCTGTAGTCGTTTCGAAGGTTGCACGCTGGTCGGATTTTCGGATGGCCCAGACTTTTGCTTTGGGAATAGCGATGCCCAAAACGTCTGTCACCATTCCCGACCCTCCGAGTGAGCGACT
>DATENQ010000003.1:0-3973 GCA_035275005.1 Pyrinomonadaceae bacterium
TACTGTCCGCTGTTTAGAAAACTGAGCGCCAAAAACCCGGCGGCGATGATCGCGATGCCGGATGCGAGGCCATCCATGTTGTCGAGCAGGTTGATGGCGTTCGTGATACCGATCAGCCAGAAGATGGCGAGCGCCATGTTCAGCAGCACCGAGCCCGTCCAGGGCAGAGAAAGGCCGTAGTAAACGACGTACGCCGATCCGAGAATTTGCCCGATCAGTTTTTGGTAAGGCTTGATGTGGATCAGATCATCGACGAGACCAACGAGGAACAGGAACGTGCTGGCGAGCAGGATTTGTAGACCGTAGGTCGTGTGCAGCGAGAACACCAGCACCGTGATGATCACGGAGAGCCAGATCGCGGTGCCGCCGAGCATCGCAGTCGGTTTCTTATGCCAGCGATCTGTTTTTGGCTGTGCGACAAAACCATAGCGCCGGGCAATTGCTCGCACCACAAAGGTGAGAATCAGCGCTAAACAAAAAGATGTCGCAACTGCCAGAATCGTGCGCGGGCTAAAGGGCATAAGGAGTGAGCAAAATATGCCACAAAAACGCACAAAAGGCACAAAATGAAATTAGAGAACTGAGAGAAAGAACAAGTCAGGAAGAGGGGCTTGCCCCCGCTGTTGAGAATGAGAGCGGGGGCAAGCCCCTCTTCCGGACTTGTTCTTTTCTGAGTTTTTATCTTTATTCTTCATTCTTCGTTTTGTGCTTTTGTGCCTTTTTGCGGCTTCAATCGGCGGCGGCGGTGCGGCGGCCGATCTGGTAGTCGACGACGCTTTCCAGAATGCCGTCGAGGCTCATACTGGGCCGAAAACCAACCAGCTCGCTGACTTTCCTGATATCCGGAACGCGACGCGGCATGTCTTCAAAACCTTCCTCGTAAGCCTCGTCATAAGGCACAAACACGATCTCCGACTTCGACTGGGTAATCTCTTTCACCCGCTCGGCGAGCTCGAGTATCGAAATCTCCACGTTTGAACCGATATTGAAGACCTGCCCCACGGATTCGGGCGTATCCATGAGCTTGATCAGCGCACCGACGACGTCGCCAACGTAACCAAAACAACGACTCTGCTTGCCGTCGCCATAGACAGTGATCGGCCTGCCCGCGAGTGCCTGCTTCACAAATGTCGGGATCACCATGCCGTACTGGCCTGTCTGTCGTGGGCCAACTGTATTGAACAACCTCACGATGATTGTCGGCAGCTTCTTCTCACGCCAGTACGCCAGCGCGAGAAATTCATCGATGGCTTTCGAGCACGCGTAACTCCAGCGCCCCTTCGTCGTAGCGCCCATCACGAGATTGCCGTCCTCGCGAAAAGGAACGTCGCCGCTCAGCCCGTAGACTTCCGAAGTTGAAGCCACCAAAACTTTCTTCTTCTTCTTGTTGGCGAGTGAAAGCACCACCTCGGTGCCGCGAACGTTAGTCTCGATCGTCCGCACCGGGCTCTCGACGATCAACTTCACACCAACCGCCGCGGCGAGATGAAAAATGACGTCGCACTGATCGACCAGCTCCGCCGTCACGGGATGATTGTGAACAGTGTCGATCGTGTAATGAAAACGCGGATTACTTTTGAGATGCTGGATATTTCCGATCGAACCGGTTGAGAGATCGTCAATAACGTAGACCTCATCACCGCGCTGAAGATACGCGTCAGTCAAATGAGATCCGATGAAACCTGCTCCGCCTGTGATTAGTACTCGCAAACGTTATGCTCCTTTACAATTTCGATCTCTTTCCTACTCATCAATTCGCCGTACAAACCCTTAATGTCTTCGATCAAGCGTTCCTTAGAGTAATTCACTTCAACAAACTCGAGACCGCTTTCACCCAACTCCTGGCGCAAGGATCGATCGCGAATGATCCGGCTTAGCGCCGCTACAAAAGCCTCATCGTCGCCGAGCGGTACGCCGATGCCGCGGCGACAGACCTGGTATGGACCATCTTCGACTACTTCGCCGAGAAGATCCACTACACCACCAACCTGAGTTGCAACCACGGGGCGCGCATTCGCCATCGCTTCAATCAACGTCAGCGGCGTGCCTTCATTGCGCGACGTCAGCGCCACGACGTCGAGTGCGGGATAGAAATACTCCGGATCCTTTCTACCGCCAACAAAGATCACGTCTTTATCCAATCCCAACTCCTGGCTGCGCAACTCCAACTGCGAACGCAGCGCGCCGTCGCCAATCACCATGAAGCGTACCGCGCCTTGCCTCCAACACGCCGGATCGATCGCTTTCAAACGCGCAACCACGTTCAGAAACATCTCGTGGTTCTTGATCTCCGTCAACCGGCCGACGATGCCGATCAGGGTCGTATGATCCGGAATGCAAAACGCGTGACGAAATTGCGTGCGCCGGGAAGCATGATCGGCAAAAATGCCGAGATCCAGTCCGAGTGGAATCACCTTGATCTGCCCCGGCCGGCCCACACGAAATGTCTCGCCAATCTCCGTGCTCTGCTGCTTGCTCACGACGATCAGTCGATCGGTAATAAGTTTGGCCAACAGTCTTTCGATCGCGAGAAACAATTTCGTCCGGCGTTCCCCGTAATAGCTGTGAAAGACATGTCCGTGATACGTGTGAACAAACTTGCATTTCCGCGGCTTGCCAATGAATGTTCCAAACGTCAACCAACGATACAAAAAGCCCGCCCCGCGTCCGACAGTTCCCGCTTTGGCCGTGTGCGTGTGAACGATGTCCGGCCGCTCGTGCCGGAAAAGTCGAAACAGTTTCCAGACGGTCGTAATGTCGTTCAAAGATATCTCGCGGCTCATCTGCGGAATGTAAAGCGGTGTCACGCCTTGATCCGCCGCGAAGTAACTCATGTCATCCTCGCCTTCAGGCACCGAGCCCGCCACCAGCAGCGAGTTGAAACCTGCTTCCAGCAAACCCGATGTCAACCAGACGACGTGCTTCGCTGGACCACCTACATTTAGGCGAGCAATGATCCTGATCACTTTTGTGGGACGTACATCAGACATGAGTTGCGGGATTGCTGCAACTACCGTTGGGCTTCGAAATACATTTTGTTGGCGCCCGTTTCAGCCACGAGGTTCGAGGCGCGCAACAAGCTCTCAAACGTTCCGGCGTCAGTCCACCAGCCTTCAATCTCTTCCCACGTCATCGCATCGCGCTCGATGTAAGCGTTGTTGACGTCTGTGATTTCGAGCTCGCCGCGACCGGAGGGCTTCAGCGATCGAATGATGTCGTAGACCTCAGCATCGTACATGTAAATGCCGATGACTGCGTACTCCGATTGAGGCTTCGCGGGTTTTTCGTCGATGCGAACAACGCGACGGCCATCGAGCCGCGGCACGCCGAAACGCTGCGGATCGGGGACCTTCTTCAAGATGATCTTCGCGCCGCCACCCTGCGTGCGATATGCGTTAACGGCCGAGAGTATGTTTCCCTCGATGATGTTGTCGCCGAGGACGACGCAGACCGGACCGTCAGCGGCGAAGTGCTCGACGAGCGAGAGCGCTTCGGCGATGCCGCCCTCGCCTTCCTGGTAGGCGTAGTTGATATGTTTCAGGCCGAACGCTTTGCCGTTTCCGAGCAGGCGCAGGAAGTCGCCGGCGGAATTGCCTCCGGTCACAACCATGATGTCGGTGATGCCCGCATTCACGAGTGTCTGAATGGGGTAATAGATCATCGGCTGGTTGTAAACCGGCAGCAAATGTTTGTTCGTGACGGAGGTCAGCGGACGCAATCTCGTCCCCAACCCACCGGCTAACACCACACCTTTCAAACTATTCCTCCATTGCCACAAAAAGGCACAAAAAAGAAGAACGAAAGAATGGAACAAGTCAGGAAGAGGGGCTTGCCCCCGCTGTTGGGTGAGTTCGAAGAGCGGGGGCCAGCCCCTCTTCCTAACTTGTTCATTTCTGACTTCATTTGTGCCTTTTTGTGGCTAATCAATAAAGCGGTTGAACCACAATTCGAGCATCAATAACGTCCACAGTTG
>DATENQ010000004.1:0-2567 GCA_035275005.1 Pyrinomonadaceae bacterium
ACGCGCGACGGCATGGGAACGCAAAACGAATTCATGTACAAACCCATTCCGTTCTTCCTGAGCAGCAACGGATACGGCATGTTTGTTCACACCAGCGCGCCGTTGACATTCGACTTCGGCAAATACTTCGACGCGCACAACGTGATCTATTCGGGTGACGAGAACCTCGATATCTTCGTGTTTCTCGGCGAGCCTAAAGACATTCTTTCGGAGTACACCGCTCTAACAGGTCGCAGTCCGGTGCCGCCGCTCTGGTCGTTTGGCTTCTGGATGAGCCGCATCACTTACAACTCGGAAGATCAGGTGCGACAAGTGGCACAGCAACTGAGATCGCACCAGGTTCCCACCGACGTGATTCATCTCGACACCGGTTGGTTCGAGACTGACTGGCGCAGCGATTACCGTTTTTCGACCTCGCGCTTCCGCGATCCGGCAAAGATGATCGCGGATCTGAAGCAGCAGGGTTTTCACGTTAGTCTCTGGCAATACACTTACTTCACGAGCAAGAACGATCTCTGGAAAGAGATGGTCGAGAAGGGTTATCACGTACGTAATGAGGGCGGGCAACTACCGTTTGAAGACGCAACGCTCGACATGAGTAATCCCGAGGCGGTGAAGTGGTACCAGGGAAAGCTGCGCGATCTGCTGAAGATGGGAGTCGGCGCGATCAAAGTCGATTTCGGTGAAGGCGCGCCGTTGACCGGGCAATACAAGTCAGGACTGAGCGGTTGGTATGAGCACAATCTTTATCCGTTACGTTACAACAAAGCGGTTGCTGAAGTGACGAAAGAAGTGACGGGCGACGATGTGATCTGGGCGCGCAGTGCGTGGGCCGGCAGCCAGCGTTACCCGTTGCACTGGGGCGGCGATGCGGAGAACACCGATTCGGCGATGGCGGCGGAATTGCGCGGCGGCTTGTCGTTCGGATTGTCGGGCTTCACGTATTGGAGTCACGACGTCGGCGGTTTTGTGAATAAGGCGCCGCGCGATCTTTACCGGCGCTGGCTGGCGTGGGGCGTGTTGACGTCGCACACGCGAGCGCACGGTGCGCCGCCGCGAGAGCCGTGGGAATACGACGAGGCGTTGACTGAGGATTTCCGCAGGGCGTTGGGTTTGCGCTACGCGTTGATGCCGTACATTTACGCGCAGGCGAGGGACTCATCGGCGCGTGGGTTTCCGATGGTGCGGCCGCTGTTCTTCGAGTATCCAAACGATCCGACGTCATGGACGATCGACGACCAGTACATGTTTGGATCGGACTTGCTGGTGGCGCCGATGTTTGCGAGTGGCGACCGTCGCAGTGTTTATCTGCCGCCGGGTAAGTGGATCGATTATCAGAGCGAGCGTGTTTACGAAGGCGCGAAGTGGCACGAGATCGCGTTAGGGCAAATACCGGTCGTGCTGCTGGTGAAGGACCACTCGGTGCTGCCGCACATCAAGGTCGCGCAAAGCACGAAAGACATGGACTGGGACAACGTCGAGCTACGCGTCTTCAGTACCGACAACGCTCCGGTCAGCGGGCTCTTCACGCGTCCCGGCAGCGACGTGCAAACGTTGTCGCTCGTCTCGCGCGGTCGTGATTATGTAGATCCTGATCCACAGATTACACGGAATAAAATCCGGATCTCGATCCGTGTAATCCGTGGTAACTGATTAAGCATGAAGATTACGCGTCGGGAGTTTCTATCAACTGCGGGGCTTGCGGCCGCATCAATTGCTTTTCCGCGCGGCCAAACCGAGCAACCGCTCGTTTTGTGGTATGACGAACCCGAAGGGCCGTGGACGGATGGATTGCCTATTGGGAACGGTCGTCTCGGTGCAATGGTCTTCGCCGATCCGGAGTTTGAGCTACTCCAGTTGAACGAAGACACGCTGTACGCCGGTAGACCTTACGATCCAAACAATCCGGAAGCGTTGAAGGCGCTGCCTGAAGTCCGACGATTGATCTTCGCAGGCCGTTATCGAGAAGCGCACGATCTGGTTGGCGCCAAGATGATGGCACGTCCGCTCAAGCAGATGCCGTATCAGCCGGTTGGCATGCTTAGAATCGCATTTACTCACGGGAGTATCACTAGCTACCGTCGACAGCTTGATCTCAACACAGCCATCGCCAGCGTTTCTTACAAAGATGGGCCAGTTACTTTCACGCGTGAGGCGTTTGCGAGTCCGGTGGACCAGGTGATCGTCGTTAGTCTCACTGCGGATCATCCGGGACGTGTGAGCTTCACGACGACATTTGAATCAGCGCAGGAAGTAACCGTTTCATTTGAAAGGCCCGACACGCTCGCCTTGCACGGTGTGAATAGCGATGCGTTCGGGATCCTCGGCGGGTTGAAATTTGAAGCACGTGTCCACGTGCTGGCGCGTGGCGGCCAGTCGTTAGCGCAAGACAAGAAAATCGCTGTCACTGGCGCAGATTCCGCGCTGCTGCTGATCTCCGCTGCAACCAGTTATCGAAACTACAAAGACACTAGCGGAGATCCTGCCGCTATGGCAGCCAATCACTTGCTGCGTGCGAGCCGGAAGTCGCTTGAGAGTCTGCGCGCGGCGCACGTACGCGAGCATCA
>DATENQ010000005.1:0-5582 GCA_035275005.1 Pyrinomonadaceae bacterium
TGCTTCGATTCCGTAACCCGGCTTCACTTGCAAACCAACCGCGACCGCCACGCGACGGTACGTGGGCGGAATCACGTACAACTCCGTCGTCACGAGCCGCCGCATGTCGAGCCACTCACACACCGCGCGCAACAGACTGCGATCCGGCAGCGGCGCATTCGGATGCGCAGCGTCTTCACGCGGCCACACGACAACCGACACCACTCCAGCCGCTTCAGACTTCTTCGTCGGTGGATGAAAGCGCGGCAGACATTCGGCGCGACCGACATCTGCTCCCGGCGTTGCAAGCGCGAGCTCCTGGAAATCAGTTGCCGTCACCGCGCGATCGCGCCGTCGCAACTCTTCGGGAATACGACCGAGTCCCGCCCTGATCGACTCGGCAGCAGCACCGCCACGAGCCCGCAAAGGATTGCCGACCTTCACGTCCGGAGAAGTAACAACACTCGAGATCGCTTTTGGCGCCACATTCCCTTCGGCGCCGCCGCCATAGCGATATTCGCGCGCACGAATCCTTTGTCCGATCTGCGGCGGCAAGCCCTGCAGCCCGTTGCCGAAACGCACTTCACCGGCTTCCAGATCGATCGCGTAGTGACGATCGTCAGGCTGGCTCGCATGAAACCCGTCAACTTCCTTCCACTCAATCCAGCGCGAACCCTCTTCGACTTCGAGTCTTAAAGAGCGCGCAATCACCGGCCGGTTGATCAGTCTGAAACGCTGATCCGGTTGCGCATTACCGGTGCCGAGAAACTCAACACGCGCGCGTTTTGCCTGTTCACTTTCAGCAGCGTTTGCGCCGACGAAAAGCACCTTGCCAAACCCGCTGCCGTCGTGACGGAAAACACGCAGCCAGCAAAGCAGCTTCTTCTCTTTCTCTTCGTCGAGCGCGGGCGGAAACTGTCCCGTGCCGAGCTTGTCCGGATCGTCAGGCGCGAATGGGCCAAACTTTTCAGCCTTGTTTGGCAATCGCAGCCGAACGACACCTTCCTGCTTGAGCCCGGCTGTCGTATCGCCTTCGATATTCACGCGTCGATAAACAGGCTCGCCGTTGTTATCGATCTCACCAGTTGAAACCTGCCATTCAACCGCTGGAGCTTTGGGTTTTGCGCCGGCTCCGGGACACGGCAGCACCTGCTCCATCGTGTCGAAAATCGGATCCGGTATGAAGCCGAGATTGATCAGCGCGTCCTTAAAAAACTCACGCACGTCGGCGACGCTGTCGTCGGGCTTCTTCTTCAGCTCATTGAGGACGGCAACCCAGATCATGTTGTCGACGGTGCCGTCAAAATCGACTGGCGGATCGTTGAGATCTACAGTCTTGCTTTCGTAGAAGATCGCAGTCTCGATCGGTTCGAGATTCGCGGCATCGAGAGCGCGCACTGCAAACTCGAACGCCTCCGGCTCCTGCTTTTGATCCGGTGTCGGCGCTACCACACGTCCCATCGCCACAACCGAGATGGGCCAAACAACGACTTCGGTCTGCGTTTCGAATGGCAGTGGTCCAGCCTTGAGCTCGGAGTGGAGTGGCAGCAACTGGCCCTTCCAATTTCCGTCAGGCTGCTTGACCATCTTGTCAGTCGTAAGCGTGACGAGCGCGTGCGCCGCGACCGCCGGCCGCAGCGGAATTTGCAGCAGACGCAGAAACTCGAGCCGCGCTGCCTCAGGAATCTGGTTGAAACGATAGAGAAGGTTCTCGCCGAGAAACGCAAACAGCTCGATCAGCGTGATGCCTGGATCGCTGGCGTTGTGATCGGTCCATTCCGGCGTGTACACGGGAATGCGGCGCACCAACTCATCCCGCAACTGCTGGTAAGAACGATCGTCAAGAATCGGATTAGGTATCGGCATGCAGACCTACTCCAAAAAATCTTTCTCACGCAAAGGCGCAAAGGAACAAAGCGCTACCGCGTGTCTAAAGGTGCTTCTTTGCATCTTTGCGCCTTTGCGTGAAACATTTCTTTGCATCGCTACTCCAAATAAAATGGGTACACGAAATTACCCTTACGCCCGTCTCGTTTGTGTGTGTAGAAGATCTCGATCAGGACCAGTGACGGATCGTCGCCTGGTGTCACTTCAACGCCCTGCACGTCGATGCGCGGTTCCCACGCACGGAGCGCTACCGCGACTTCACGCTGAATCAGCGCTCTCGTCGCAGTGGTGTTGGGCTTCATCAAATAGCGACGCAAACCACAACCAAAACTCGGCCGCATGATTCGTTCACCCGGGTCGGTGTCGAGAATGATCTGAATCGACTGCCGCACCTTCTCCGGCCCGCCAACGTATTTAAGATTGCGGGCGCGCTCGTCAGGACTAACCGGAAAGTCCCAACCGCGCCCGAGGAAACTCAACGTACTCACTTGCCATTCACCTCCATGCGCGGTTCATAGTCGACCGATGCAGTGATATCAACACCCGCTTCAGGTTTTGGCTTCCCATCCTCGCCCACCATCGATTTCGCTTCGTAAATGTTTTTGCCGATTGGCAGCAGCGCTTCATTGCTGAACTGTTCCAGTTGCCCGTCGGTGTCGATAATTCCATGTTCAAGCGGAATGCCTGACAGAAAGTCTGCATTGAGGTCGCCGATGTCGAAGCCGAGATCCAACTCCAGCGCCGCATCGAATTCCACGTCAACGTCAATGCTAGCGTCCAGCTCGAGCTTCGGCATGAGCACGTCGAGCTTCGCTGTAAGCCCGGCCGAAGCAGATAAACTCGGCGGAATACAAAACTTCAGCGCTAGCAAAAAGAAGAGCCCAAACAGAAACACGACGATCGGCAAAAACAACTGGAGCACGAACATGGCGATGATCGTGATAAGCGGAATCGAGAAGAAGCAGATTTGAAATCCGCCGATGCCGCCGCCACTCGCTTTCCCATCGTCGATCTGAAAGTTCATACTCTGGGGCTTCTCGACGCGAACTGGCGCCAGTTTGTTTGCCGGTAGCGCAGCCGCTTGCGCCGCTAGCTCCGAGAAGTCAGGCATCTTGATCGTGATTGGTCGATTGCTTGTGCCAAGCAGATCGGTTGCGGGCGCGAGTTTGTAAACTTCGGTAGGCTCGCTCCAAATGATTGGTCCATGACAGTCAGGAACCTTGTCGAGTCGCGGGCAGCCGGCTTTGTGGCGGCGCACGAAGCAGCGAATCTCGTAAGTGACGTCACTGTCAAAGCGCGCTTTCCCGGATTGGTCAGTGTCGAAACTGCTGGCCGGCACCGGTCCAAAATATATGTTCCGGCCTTTGCCTGAATGCTTCGGAATGGTCGGATCGGGAAAGAGCGCGAAGAGCGGAAAGGAAGCTTCGTCTTTCGGAAACGCTTCGCCTTTGAGTGGTTGCGGCGTTTCTTCAACGGTCTGCCACGAACCGACATTCTCGAGCGGCTGTTTTTCGGAAGCGCCCGGTTGATCGAAGAAGGTCGGTATCCAGCCTTCCAGCTTCGTGATAACTCCGTACTGTTTTTTCCAGTCAGCGAGTTTCGACTCTTCGAATGCGCGTTGAAACTCGAGGTCTTTCAACTTTCCTGCGAACGTGCCGTTGGCTTTCGCTTTCTTGACGTCCGCGGCACGTTGTTTCGCTTTGCGGCCCGTTGCGGGAGCCGTTTCCATCCAGTAGGCGATGTCGGCGTTGACGTTGTTGAGGTGACCCTGAATTTTTCCGAGATCTTTGAGTGCTTTCTTTTGGTTCGCGGCCGGGATCGACATCACGCGCCGCCGCACGACGAATCCCGATTCGCAAACTTGATCGCGCGTGACGGTGGGGAAACCGGCGACGTAGCAGTGCAACTCACAAACGACGAGATAGAAGCGCTTGTGTGTCGGCAGGTAGAGTTTGCGAATGCCGGTCGGCACCATTCGCGCTTCTTTCGCTTGAGGCGGTGAGCCGTCAGCATTTTTGGGCGCGTAGAGTTTTGTGAAACGATCCGGCGGAGGAAACACGCCCGCGAGTGGCGCGACGTCTTTCAGACTCGTGTTGAAGACAGTGTCGTCTACGGACAGAAACTTCAGCGAGCGCTGTGGATCGGCAGTGAATACTTTGACGTAGTCATTCTGATCAAACTTCTGAAAGACAGGACGCGTCTGCCACGGCTTACTGCCGTCAGCATCGAACTGCCGCTGCCAACGGTACCAGGGCGCCACTAATTTCCATTCGTGAGTCCCGTTCATAAGCGTTACCAAACGTTCCCGGCTCCCGGCGAATAAAGCGGCGACGTGATCGCAGTCGCCGTCAACGGCTGGCACGTGATGCTGCCCGAGAAGATCGACGTGGGCGCGTTAACCGTCAGACCGGAAGGCGCGTTGAGCGTCATGGCTCCCATTGCCGTGATGGTTGCGTTACCGCTGACGTCGAATTTGATCACGCAACCGTTCTTGTGCTCGAGTTTCACTTCCTGCGCGGCGTCGTCGAGCACCAGCTTGTGACCGCTCTTCATCGAGATGGTCACCTTTGAGGCGCCGTCCGTGTCGTCAAATTCAAACAAGCTGCCTGCGCGCGATTTGATCAGTCGTTTGTTGTTCGCTTCCGCCGGCGGTTCCGGCATCTTCTCTTTGCCGTTCCATGCGGAGCCGATGATGTACGGCCGTCGCAGGTCGCCGGCTTCGAACGCGACGACGACTTGTGTGTCGACAGCCGGCAAGACTTCGAAGCCCTGATCGTCGTCGGCGTATGGCGTCAGCAACGTGGCCCAAGCGCGCACTGAATCGCCATCCGCGCCGAGCCACGGAAACATCACCTGAATGCGTCCGAGGCTTTCCGGATCGACAATGTCCGTGACGATTGCCGGAAACACTCCGAAGTAGCGCGACGCGTCGCCGTCAGGTCTGAACGACTCGATTAAGTGGCTCAAGGTCCCTCCTGAATCGTTGATCGTTCGGCTTCGAAGTGCGTGCGAAATCCGCCCTGCAGGTCGTAGGTGTGACAGATGCGCGTCACGTAGTAACCGGAGCCTTCGAATGGATGGCCTGTGCCTTCGAGTTTGAGTTTGCTGCCGACAACCATGTCGGCTGAGCCGCGCGTCGTGGCGATCACGTTGACGAAGCCACGAGCGCGGCGCAGCATCTCGTTGCGCGCCCACTCGGTAGCTTCGCTTGCTTTCAAAGGCGCTTCGCGAACGCGGTGCGAAATTCGTTCGCCGAAAGCACGCTCCAGCACAGCGGGGCCAGTCAAACCTTCTGAGACTTCCGCCTGGATTGCGTCGCCGCCGGATTCTTCTTCGATCCGTTCGCGCGCGCTTGCGTCGTAGCCGCTGACTTTTACTTTGGTGCGCTGGTGGGCCAGGTCTGCGCGTGCACGCACGGAGACGAGGTGGTTTCCCTGGACGAGTGTTAGTTCAGTTGCGGTGCGTTTGCTGCGTGATTTGAAGTTCAGCGTTTCGTCTTCGATCCAGACTTCGGCTTGAATCTTTCGCGCGCGCTCGCGCAGGAAGGCGAGGTCACTCATGTTCCACTGTTGGACCACGTCGTAGGTTGGACCATCGGCGTCGACTGCGGGCGTCAGGCCGTGTTCGGAAGCGATTGCACTCGCGATGTCGGCGTCGCTCATGTTCTCGTAGGTCTTCAGGCGGCGTGTCATGCGCAGGTTCATCAGTTTGTCTTC
>DATENQ010000006.1:0-4230 GCA_035275005.1 Pyrinomonadaceae bacterium
AAGCACTTCTCACGCAAAGGCGCAAAGAATGCAAAGGGAACTGTTACTCCTCAATTCCACTTTGCTTCCTTTGCGGCTTTGCGTGAGATCGTTTTTAAAACGAAATGCGCTGCTCCCAGCAAGCTGAAAGCAGCGCAATCCGTTTTCCTTTAGAAAGCCGAAGCTCTCTATAGGATGGCAACCCGAGCATGTACACACTCCAGTCGCCAAGTTTGTATCCCGATGATTAACTGGCGGTCAGTCAATCTCCGGTCAGCACTCGAATCGTTTACACAACCCTCGTATTCCGAAGAACACGGTGCCGTTAGGTTTTTGTTGTGGTGGCTTTTCCTCCACCGCCGATTACGCTCCGGCAACGAAGCTCAACTTTCGTCGAGCCGCTTTGCTCCCTTCGGCGGGTCCTTGCCTCAGGGTACCATTCGTTTTTATTCGAATGGCTTGAGAAAGTCTCGCAACCTTCTCTAGCTGAGCCTTTCGGCTCCGATTAGGGCGTCAATAGAATCAACAGCCGCCTGTCTCTTCTCTCGCTCGGGCGTTACCGCACCGATTGCCGATCCCTTTCTCGGTCTCGAAGGCCGCAACCCTCGCGACAGGGAGGTTTATACTCCTAGTCGTTTTTTAGATCAAATTTTTGTGTGTTTTATTTTTTGTCCGCGAGTTGTTCTAATGCGTCGGCGATCTTGCGTTGCACAACTTTCATTTCTTCATCGTCTTTGTACTTTGTTCTCGGCCAGAAAAACCCTTTGAGTCCATCTTTTTTTCGACGCGGCACAATGTGTATGTGCAAGTGCGGCACGCTCTGACTGACGCGATTATTCATCGCGACAAAAGTTCCTTCGGCATTCATTGCCTGTTCTACTGCGCGCGCGAGTGTTTGCGTAGCTTCGAAAAATGGTCCGATAAGTTTTTGTGGTAACTCGACGAGAGTTTCAACGTGTTCTCGCGGCACCAACAAAGTATGACCGTGAAACAACGGCCGGTGATCGAGAAACGCCGCGGCATTCTTGTCAACGTAAACCAACGTCGCCGGCACTTCGCCAGACACGATTCGACAAAACAGACAGTTGTCAGTCATCACAAACCTTTCGAATGTTTCACGCAAAGTCGCAAAGACTGCAAAGGAACCGGGGTTACTTTGCCACTTTGCGCCTTTGCGTGAAATGCGTTCTACGTTTCGTCAAAGCCGGGCCTGACGAAGTCGTGCGCTTCCGGAAACACTTTTTCCAAACGATTCCGCAAACGCTCGAGCTGTAAAATCAACGGCACAATCGATGCCGCACGTTCCGGCAACGATAGTTGCATCAAGCGCCAGGCCGCAATCGAGCGGTCGATACCGATCATCGCGACCTTGGCAGATCCATCAGAATCCTTAGGAAATTCGACGATTTCCGGATCTTCGTCGAGCTCTTCCTTGCGCCCGGAAAGCGCGCGCATCGTTTTCACCGCGATCTGGTATTGATACCACTGGACGACTTCGCGCGCGTCCTCGAGCTGCTCGAAATTCTCGTTGACTTCGAACATTTGATCGAGCTCGCGAAACCAATCACTCGCGGCATTCGCATACTTCTTCCCTGCTTTTGTCAGCGGATGATTATCGACGAGCTGTCGCTTCCGATGTTGCCGCGATTCATCTTCGTCCTTCGATCCATTGAGATCGACACCTGCCTCTCTGGACCATTCGACGATCAGCTCGCGCGTCTCCTGAAAGATCACACTGAGCTTTTGCCAGAACGCTTCGTTACGAAGGTCATTACGTGGAAATGAATTGTCGTCTTCCTGCTCGGTTGCATAGACCAGACAACGTGAGGTTAAGGGACACCGTTCACACCAACGATCACAATAGTTGTAAATGCCTGAGATTAGATCAGGATTGTTGGCGAGATCGGTGAGGGTTCTTCGTCGCATTGATTTGTCTCCTTGATGAGGTTTAAGGTGGGCACATTCTAAGCCATGATGAATCGAACTTCAAACTTACGATCTTTATTTTTTGTACTGCTGCTCGGATGGACCACCGCGGTCTCGGCACAGCAAGCACAGAGTTACGGCATCGTCAGTTCGAACACTCGAACTGATTTAAAACTCCAGGAAGCGATCGCCGGGATGAACTCAGCCGAGGAGTCCAAACTGCTCAAACAAGCCATCAATCTCAGTTGCGTTGTGCGATCGCGCATTAGAGCGTTTCGCGCTTTGGGATCGTGGAGTGATGGCGCGGAATACTCGGTGCTGTTTAGTGTCAACGGCGATGAGGAATCGCTGCGCTACGTTTTGTCGCGATTGGGACGTGACGCACAGCAGAAGTACGTCATCTATTTTCATCCCAAGCCGCAAGGCCCTGCAGACCTCTACACGTTACGAGTGCGGACGCGCGCGAAAAATCTTGTCGCGCTTTCAGATACACTCGAGCGCGCCGGCATTCCATTTCGCACGATCGTCCCATCCGGCAACACGACCGCCATTTACATCATCGATCTCGATCGCGATCTGCGTGCAAAGATCCTCGCCGCTGCGCGCAAGCTGCGAGCACACGTAACTTCACAACGGGGCAACGCCGCCTTGTTCGGTGATGACCTGCCACCAAAGGCAAAAGACAAATTCGAACAAGAGATCAAAACTTACGAAACTAAAAACCCAAACCTCCCGCCCACCTGTGACGTGCAAAGGAAAACCAGCCACTGATTTCACGGATTTTTATGACTGATTAAAAACAGATCGGATTTTAAATCGGTGTCATCCGTGGACCGGTTTGACAGCCTTCGCGAATGCGGATGTGTTCAGGGTGTTGAGGACTTCCTTGCGTGTTACCCAGCCGCGGCGGGCCATGGCGACCCCGTACTTGATATTGTTCATCGCCTTTACGGAGTGAGCGTCGGTTGAAATGACGAATTTGATCTTTCGCTTCCGTGCTTCGCGCACCCAGCGTGGCTCAAGGTCGAGACGATAAGGATCGCCATTGATCTCGATCGCTGCTTTTGATTCCGCGATCACATCGAGAATCTTCTCGACATCATATTCAAACGGCGGTCGACGCTGCAGCAGTCGTCCCAGCGCGTGTCCCCAGATTTTGAAGACCGGCTGGCGCATCGCGGTCGTGATTCGCTCCGTCATCTTCGCCGCGTCCATCTTGTAACGCGCGTGAATGCTGGCCACGATCACGTCAAACTTCTCGAGCACCGCGTCGGGATAATCGAGGTTGCCGCTGGCGATGATGTCTGACTCGGTGCCGCGCAGAATCTTGATCGAGACCTTCTCCTGCACTTCGTCGATCTCGTCCCACTGCCGTTTCAATCGATCCAGCTTCACACCATTGGCATAGATCGCGGTCGGCGAATGATCGGTGATCGTGATGTACTTCATGCCCATCTCTTCAGCGCCGCGCACCATTGCTTCGAGCGTGTGTATGCCGTCGGAATAGGTGGTGTGGCAATGGACCTGTCCTTTGATGTCGGCTTCTGTGAGCAAATCCTCGGGAATTTTTTTAGCGAGCGCGGCTTCGATTTCGCCCTGGTCTTCACGCAGTTCCGGTGGGATATACGACATGCCGAGACGGCTGTAGATCTGTTCTTCAGTACGCGGCAGCCGTGCGAAATTCACCTTCTTTCGCTCGGCGTGGGCCATCACCTTTTCGATATGCGCTTGCGAGCCCGTCTTAACAAACAACGTAACGCCAAACTCCTTCGGCGGCACCGCAGTGAGCCAGACCTGCGCGCCATCGGCAAACTGCGCGACACACGTGTTGTCATCTTCGATGTGACTCGACAGGATCAACGGAGACTGCAAAAACTTCTCGATAAGCGCCGCCGGATCGTCAGCGGCGGCCACGATGTCGATCACGCCGACAGTCTCTTCCCAGCGTCGCAGCGAACCGGCAACACTGACATCAACCACATCGTCAAACGCTTTGAGATAGTCAACTACTTCATTGGCAGTGTTCCAGGCGTGATGAAGATAGAGCCGGCGCTTGGGTTTTTGCACCGGAGACGAGACGTGCGCGAGCAGTCGCTGTTCTGTCTTTGGTCCAAACCCCTTAAGGGCACGCAGTTGACCTGCTTCCGCGGCAGCTTTGAGCTCCGCGATCGAAGTTATCCCCAACTCCTCCTGAAGTTGACGGATCTTGTCGACACTCAATCCGGGCACGGCGGAAAGTTCGACCACGCCCTTTGGAAACTCGTTCCGCAGTCCGTTCAGAACTGAAGACTCGCCGGTGAGATAGAGTTGTTTGATTTGCGAGGC
>DATENQ010000007.1:0-9782 GCA_035275005.1 Pyrinomonadaceae bacterium
TCTGCGACGGGCGGCCACGGAGTGCCGCCCCTACAGTTGATTCAGCAGTTCCCAAGTTATCTACGATAGTTGAGTCGAAGCTTTACGAACATCGGTTCGGTCGGTTTTACGCTGGGGCGGTAGAAGAGAAGTTGGGGGGCGGGGGCGGTGGCAGTTAGCGCCCTCGTGTTGGAGTCCTTCTCCTCTTTGGTCCAGGTTTGTCCCTGTGTGGTCATCTCAAGACGACCTACATTCCCGCCCCAGTTCTTTTCCCAACTCGCCAACTGAACTTCAGTAAGCTTCTGGGCCTTGTCAGTAATCTGCACTCCTTCGAGCGGCTCCGGTGTAACCAGCACGCTCAAAACTTCCGCAACGTGATCCGCCCGGCTCTTCTTCATCGTAAAGAACGGCGGACTATCATCCTGCGCAGGAATTTCGAGCAGCCGTCCAACCGAAACCTTGTTGTCGCCGGCCGACGTTCGCGTAGTCGGAAAGATCAGGTAAGGCTCGCCGAGCGTGCCGTCCGCATACTGCTCGCGATCAATCACGTAGAGATAACCGGTACGCACTGCTTCGACACTGATCCGCAGTCGATCTCCCTGGACCAGTTTCGTATTCGCCGAGATTCGCTCCGGCGTCCACTCCTTCACCGCATCATCGTCGTGAACAATCAAGCGCTCGCCCGAGTCGGATCGGTTCGCCGGCCGCAGGCGCCAGATAGTCACACCGACAACCGTGTCAGGCACGACGTTATCAACCGGCACATTCGGCGTGGCGACGCGATAGCTTCCACCAGCCCGGCGCCGGTGCGCGCTCTTCTTGGTTGTGGAAGAACCGATGAAGGCGGTGTCCCAAAGTTTGCGCGTGGCGTCCTCGGACTTCTGGGCCGGCACGATCAGCGCCATCAGGACCAGCAGCACACAACCGACAATGACTCTCATAACAAACTCCTTGTCACGCACTGTTCTCATCTATTAACGCGAGAACTCATTCTGAAAACCACCATGCCAGATCCAAAAAATCTGTGGCTCAGTTCCACTCACCCTGCATCACGAATGGCGCCCAGTAGTAAGGCGACTGCCATTGTTTGCTGCGCAGCATCTCGATCTGCGCCGCACGCAGGGCAGCAGCGGGCGTTTTATTGCTGCGTAACATTTCCGCGTAGAGATGCTGCATCAGCGTCGCTGTCGCCTTGTCGTTTACGTTCCACAAACTGACCACCAGCCGGCGCGCACCGGCATACATGAACGCCCGCGTGAGTCCATCGAGGCCTTCACCCGTGACGTCTTTGCCCAGGCCGGTCTCGCACGCGCTTAACACGACCAATTCAGCGGGCAGGTTGAGATTGTAGATATCGTGAACGCGCAGAAAGCCGTCCACTGGCTTGCCTTCGGGATCGACCAGCGAAAGCACGATTGCGGAAAGTCCCGCGCGCGTGGTGTCGAGATAACCGTGAGTTGCGAAATGCACGTAGCGATACTTGCTCAACTCACCACTGGTCGCGATCGCGCGGTTAGCGCGAAAGTCGAGCGCCTTCATGCTCGACGCAGCGGGCGCGACGGCGAGGATCTGGTCGGCCTCGGATCTGGTAAACGGCAAGCGCGGGATCGACATTTGACCGCTGGGACCAGCGGGCAGATGCTCGATGATTCGGGACGAATCTCCTCCGCTCGGATCTTTCGGCGCAGTCCCTTTGAATCGAACGTCAGCGACTGAAAACACCGGATCCGCGATTACAGCGACCGCCTTCGGCGCAGGCGTTCGGTTCTCCAGGTTGCGACGCTGAACTGCAAATGCTGATGCGGACGGTAGACTCACCACTTCATGCGCCAGGACGAGCGGACGATATGTTCCGACAGTGGCGACAGACAAAGCGGCGAACGGCACGTATTGCAAAGCACCATCCGCCACAACAATAAGGCGTTTTCTTCCAAATTCAGCCACGGCAGGCGCCAGTATCATCCGGCTCAATTCCCTGCCCGCCCGCTCAAATTCCGTATCTGCCGCCGCTATGCGCGATCTTCGTTGTGCGGGCGTTTCGAGTGACTTAAACACGCTACGCGCAACCAGCGAGTCAGACACCTGATGCGCAATCTTCTCTATTTCTGCTCGCTTCGGCAGTTGATAAGTCTTCAACGATTCGGACGTAACCACCCAAACGTAGCTGCGCTCTTCACCCAAAGCGTACTCAACCAACACACTGTTTGGATCCAACTGCTGTTGAATATTCTTTACGCCGAGCGGGCGCGGCTGAGTCAACTCCGCGTATTGAGGACTGCTCTCCCGGATCCTTGCCTGAACTTGCTGATACTCATCTTCAAGAACGCTGATCTCTCGCTGCAACATCGCAAGCTCATCAACGCTGCCTTTGCGTGCCCTGATCTGCATCTCACGCTGCGCCTTCGCATTCAAGACCCGCGTGAGATCACGCTCTTTCTCAATCAGAACCGGATCCACACCATGCCGGATATCGACGCGTGCTTCACTCAACTGCTCCAAGAGACTGCGCGCACGACCGCGCTCACTCGCCGCCAATGCCTCTGCGTCGTATCCCTGCATAGGATCCTTCGCGTGCTGCTGCATCAGCAGATCGATATAAAACTCGTATGCTTTCTCCAGGGTTGCTCGATAAGAAGCTCGCAATTGCAGACTACCGGAGCGAGAGCGGATGGTTTCCCTAAGCGCCAGCGACTCTTCAATGTTTTTGCGAGCAGCCGCAAGATTGCCGCGCTTCTGCTCTGCGCGCGCAATGCCTCCCAGTGAACTGGCAACGCTCCTCAGTTCACTAATGCTCCGCGATATCGAGAGCGCCTGCGTAAACTGTTCCTGAGCTTTATCGGGCTGCCCGAGAAGATTGTAGTCGTCGCCGAGGTTGTTGAGCGCCAAAGCCTCGCGTCGAACATTGCCGACGGCACGTTGAATCTCAACTGCACGGCTGTGAGACTCAACTGCTTTTTCGTTCTGACCTTCCGCCGAATAAGTCAGGCCGATCTCGTCAAGCACCTCACCTTCCAGAGCACGGTTGCCGGTTTCTTTCTGAATCGCTTGTACCTGGCTGTAGTAACCTCTTGCCTTTTCATATTCACCCAACCGGCGATATACCCGGCCGATACTGAGCAGCGTGAAAGCCTCGGAGTTTTTGTCTGTGCCGGCGCGCAGCAACGGAAGGGACTGCTGTAAATAGTCGAGCCCCTTTTGTTCTTCGCCTAAGGAGGAGTAAGCGATGCCGATGTTATTGAGAGTAATTGCCTCATTTTGTTTACTGTTAATCGATTTGAAAACAGGCAGCGCCTGATTGTAGAACTCGAGTGCCTTCTGCCATTCGGCCGCGTCGGTGTAGATCTTCCCGAGACTGGTTAGAGCGCTTCCTTCGGCTAACCGCCAGCCACCTTCTCGCGCCAATGCGAGTGCTCGCTGAAAGTGGACGATAGCCTCGCCTACGTCGCCA
This sequence comes from Pyrinomonadaceae bacterium, assembly GCA_035275005.1. GTDB lineage: Bacteria > Acidobacteriota > Blastocatellia > Pyrinomonadales > Pyrinomonadaceae > PSRF01. Next base: position 3,428 of record DATENQ010000007.1, read on the forward strand.
ATAATATCGAGCATTCCCCCGACCCACGTTTCGGTTCCTGCTTCGAGTCGTCGATCACCAATCGTGACGGCTAAGGCGCGGGCCTGGTTGAGGTAGTCGAGGGCACTTCTGAACTCATTTAACGGGAAATAAGTCATGCCGATCGATAGCAGCGTCAACGCCTGACTGTATTTATCTCCTGCCGACTGGAAGAGTGGCAGTGCCAACTTACACTTCTCGATACCGGCGCGCTTAGCTGCGGCCGTCGGCTGCGGAATCAGTGTCCATGCTTCATCGAAAGTCGACTGTGCCGTGACGTGGTCCTTATCGATCTGAGTCGCCTCGCGCAAAGCGAGAATCTTTATCTCGTATTGGCCGGCGGCCGATTTATTTTTCGGCGCGCGTACATCGACGCGGTATTCACCCGGAATCGATGCCACCCACAGAATCGGTTCCGAGCCCCAGCGGTCGTTTGGACTGTCGCTCTCCGTAAGTTGCTTGCCATCAGGTCCGAAGACAGCCGTGGACAGGTCGATGTCTTTCTGTTCGACGATGGCATGGAGGAACTGATTTGCAGACAGGTTTATTCGATATGAATGAGTTTCGCCTCCCTTGAGTTCGCGAGTGACAGCCGCCAGCACGGGTAAATCTTTAGAGTTCTGTCCCGCTGCAGGCACAACAGAGATGACCAGTACGGCCATTAGCTGAACAAAGAGTTGAAATCGATTCTTAGGCATAAAATTGCGGGTGGGTGGCGCCTCATCGCCACCCAAAACAAGCTATGCATTAGCAGACGAAGCACTCTCTTCGACGACCGTGCCTCCTCCGGTGGCTTGGGCTGTAAAAGTCCCGGTTTCCACCGCGGGGTCATCTGGATTGTCCGGGCTGTCGTTGTGCCAGCTTCCGCGGGCATCCTTATGATTGATTACAAACGGTTCAGTGCCGGTAGGGTCTGGGATCGTCCATTTCAGGTGGTGCAGGTGAAAATGGAAAGGGAAACCGCTCCTAACGTTGTCGGCCAGGACCGTACCGTCCTTGTCACAAAAGACGTAAACATGTTCCTCAGCAAATGAGGGATAAAAAAAACAGTGTTTCAAGACTGCTCTATCCCGACCTCCGTGCACAGTGTGAATTTTTATCTTGAGGTTTGGATCCATGAGTTTTTCGAGCTTGGGATCAGACATAGTTTCCTCCTTCTGCTTGTACGAGCCAGAGCTTAATTATCTGTTTACAAAATTAATTTTCGTTGTAGGAGCTTAGTACCTGGCAATCTCCGTCTCCATCGGAAATGGCCACGAAACCCCAGCTCCTACAAAGAAGCCTCGACGACAATGTGACTATGCGTTCGCGGCCGAAGCACTCTCCTCTTCTGGGACAACGCCGGTGGCCTGAGCCGTGAAAGTCCCATTTTCTGTGTTTGTGAGCGTCGGGTCAGTGTTTGTCCAATTGCCGCTCGCGTCTTCGTTGTTGATCGCAAAGCTGGTAATGTTCCAGGTAAATCCGCTGAGGGAAAAGCTGAAATTGGTACCGTTGGTCACCGGGATTGGGTTGGTAACAATCGGGTCGTGGTTCTTGCCCATCAAGATGTAGGAGCCAGAAACATTGGTGGGTAAAAAGTAACAATCCGTAAAATCCGACGCATCTTTACCTCCGCTGGCTGTGATCTGTATTTTTTTCGACATGGATGTCTCCTTTGGGCTGCTGGTCGGGTTGGGACACAACCATAAAGGCTGTGTTCTGGGCTTTGTGAACGGGCGATAACCTTCGGCAAGGTGTCGCCGCGTCGCACTCTTCTCAACTATTAACGCGAGAACTTCCTGGAAAAACCACCACGTCAGGGATTGCCGCAATAACGCTGATTTTGAGAGGGAAAAGCTTAGTGATGGGGGGCATCATATGCCTGTTTAAGGATGGCGTCCAGATGTTTCTATCCGTCTAAATTCGTGGCTAATGGTGTTCGAGACGGACGGCGTAGACCAATAACTTGCCCGAGGCTTTCACAGTCGTCAAAGTCTCGCCTTTTTCAGCTCCGGGTCTGGGAAGTGAGGGATTCGTTAGAAAGTTTTGAACGTTCTTGTTTTGTGAAACGTCCGTTATCACGCCTTTGGTTTGGCGGTTGGCAAACTGCTTGAGCGATTCCAGCTCCGGCACCGTTGCTTCGGAAAAAACGAGCCACAGTTTTTCAACGCCCTGCTGCTTGTCAAACTGTAACCAGGTGGTTTCGGGAATCTGTACCACTTGCCCTGCATTTAAAAAGGAGGAGCCGTTGTTTGCAGTTTCAGAGGGGAAAACTGAGTTGAATTCTGGTGCCGTGGATGTGGCGGGGCCTTCGTTCAAGATATACAGGTAACCCGGCTGCGGACTGCGAATGTGTACGCGAATCCGGTAGTCCGCCTCGAAGTTGATCTCACCGGCCAGTGGAAATGGAGCGTCGTAAGCTTTTCCATTCCGGAACTTCTGCACTGTGATCCAGTAAGTTAGTGTGCGTTCCTCGATTGCCACAGGCGGAGCAGGAGAAGTAACGACGGGAGCCGCAGTTCTTTCTCGCCGAGCTCGCCATATGCTGTATGCGAAGATCGCCGCAGTGACCATCACCATCGCCGTGATTGCCATCAGCAACACTCGTTTCTTCGACGGCTCATCGGCTGGGGCCACTTCGACACGCTGGACTTCGGGCGACGACGTGCGATCGATCTCGGCTTTAAGATCCAACTGCTTCTTCAGGTGACGCAGATCGATCAGCATGTCTTTCGCCGTCTGATAGCGCTCGTCCGGGTCCTTCGCCATCGCCTTGCTAATGATGCGTTCCAACTCCGCCGGCACCGGTTCCTTCGTAACTTGCGACAGCGGCACCGGATCTTTTTCGAGGATCTGCACAATCGTGTGGCTGGTCGTCGCACCACCGAACGGCATCGAACCCGCCACCATCTCGTAGATCATGACGCCCGTGCTCCAAACGTCAGTGCGCACATCCACGGCATGCGCCTGCGCCTGTTCCGGTGACATATAGTTGATCGTGCCCATGATGATGCCGGGCGCGGTTTTGAATGCGGTCGCCGCTTCCAGTTCGGAATCATGTTCGACCAGCACTGACGCTCGCTTCTCCGTCACTTTCGCCAAACCAAAGTCCAGCACCTTCACGACGTGGTCGCGCCGGCGAATCATCACGTTTTCAGGTTTGATATCGCGATGAACGATGCTCGCCTCGTGCGCGGCATCAAGTGCGGCGAGCACCTGGATGGCGATGTCGAGGATCTCCGTAAGCTTGAGTCGTTTGCCGTGCAGGTAAGCCCGCAGTGTTTGACCGTCGATAAACTCAGTCGCCAGAAATGTCAGCTCTTTGATTTCGCCAAACTCGTAGATGGTGAGAATGTTTGGCTGATTCAATGACGATGCGACTTTCGCTTCCTGACGGAAACGCTGCATGCGTCGTTGGTCTGACGAGACATCCGGCGAGAGCACTTTCAACGCGACTGTTCGATCCAGTCGTGAGTCCCTGGCGAGGTAGACTTCACCCATTCCTCCGGCGCCGAGTCTTTTAAGAATGAAATAAGAACCGAGTTGCTGGCCTTCGTTGAGGGCAGTCGTGTGTGCGTGAGGGTTGTCGTCCTTAAGTAATAACGACGCGGCGTCTTCAGCCGCATGACCGCCGATGAAATTCTCGTCGCTTGCCCGCTGGTGCGACACGATCAGCTTTTCGACTTCCGAACGCAGCGACTCATCACTGCCGCACTGTCCGGCTACGTAAGCAGCACGCGCTTCACCATCAAGCCCGATCGCCGAGTTGAATATGCGACTGATCTGTTGCCAGCGTTCCGGATTCAAGGTGTCGCATTCTCAGTGAGTTGTTGATACAGCCACGCTCGCGCCATGTTCCAGTCGCGAGTCACGGTGTTTTCCGACACGTGCAACACGCCGGCGATCTCCTCGTTGTTGAGACCGCCAAAGTAGCGCAACTCAACTACCTGGCAGCGACGCGGATCTCGCTCGGCCAGGGTCTTCAGTGCTTCGTCCAATCGCACGAGTTCGCGGCCCTGATCAGGAGCGATTGCTGCAACTTCCTCGAGCGAGACTTGTTGCGCGCCGCCGCCTCGCTTTGCGTAAGCATGTCGCCGTGCGTGATCGATCAGGATGCGTCGCATGATCTGCGCCGAGATCGCGAAGAAGTGCGAGCGGTTGGCCCAGTTCACATTCTTCTGATCAACCATGCGGACATAGGCTTCATTTATCAGGGCAGTGGTTTGAAGTGTGTGGTCTTTTCGCTCGCGGCTCATGTAACGACGTGCGAGACGATGGAGCTCGTCGTAGACCAGCGGATACAACTCGTCCAGAGCGGACTGGTTACCTTCGCGCCACTCAGCGAGTAGTTCAGTAATCTGATGTCGGGCTGGACTCTTCAATGTCTGTCAGGGGGGAAAAGCGCAAGTAACAGACTTCTGCCGCTTCAAACTGCACCGATATCGCCCGGCTTGCGCAACATCTTGTTGACTTCGCCCACATGGAGCTCTTCTTCCGCGATCATTCGACGCGCGTAGTCTTCCAATAGGATAGAGCGATCGCGGACGAGTTCGTATAACTGTCTGTAGAGTGCGAGACCTGCTTCTTCAGCTTGCAGAGACTCGGTCAGGATATCGTTAATGCCGTGCTTATGAGTCTCGAGCAGGCCGCCGATCTTGAGCGACGGGTGTTCACCAAAATGCGTGACCAGCTCGCCGGCCTCATTTGCATGCATAAGGCAGGTGTTGGCTTCGTTGCGCAGCCAGCTCACAATCGGAATGCGGTTGTGGCCGAAGACCATCAATGCATAATGAGTGTACCTGACGACACCAGCCAGTTCAGCTTCCATGATGTGGTTCAAGAGTTTTACTGCCGCCGACTTATCAAACGTTTCCTCAGCCATAACTGCCTCCCTAAAAATTGTGCCTCAAGTAACTTTTCCCATCAACTTCTTGATCGTTGGATTCAGCAGCGCAAGAATCACTGCCGACACCAGCAGACCAATCGCAATCCCGCCATAGAGCTTAGTTAATTGCCACGAGTCGTCTGGTACGAAGAATCCGGACAAATAACCAGCCAGCTTGTTACCCAAAGACGTCGCCAGGAACCACGCGCCCATCATAAACCCAACAATTTTAGCGGGCGCAAGCCTGGTAACCATGCTCAAGCCCACCGGGCTCAAACACAGCTCACCGCAAACTTCCAGAAAATATAGACCCACCAACCACCAAAAACTGACGCGCCCCTGCGCCGTCAACATCGCTGCCGGAATCATTAAGAAATAAGCCGCGCTGATAAAGAACAATCCCAGGTTGAACTTAACCGGGCTGGATGGTTGTCGATCTCCCATCCGCAGCCAGAGCGTTGCAAACACCGGCGTCAACAGGATCACGAAAGCGGGTGTAAGCGATTGCAAAAAAACAGGAGAAAATCCTACTCCAAAGATCTCGGTCCACGTGAGTTTATCAGCAAACAGATTGAGGCTTGCTCCTTTCTGTTCGTATGCGGCCCAGAACACAATAGTAAATACAAACAGGATGACAATGGCTGCGATGCGCATCCAATCGCTCCTGGTTAAGGGCGGAGCCGCCTCGACTGCGCTCCCGATCTTTTGAGACCTGGGAATTTTGTTTCCAACCGTGGCCAGATACTTGCGATTTCGTTGATAGACAATGAGCCCAATTATCATCCCGACACCGGCCGCCGCAAATCCCCAGTGCCAGCTCTTGTTGGGATCGAAACCGTAAGAGCTCAAAATGTTCTTGAAAGTTTGCGTTTTCGCCAGAAAGCCAACAACGAGCGGCGCCGCCAGGGCGCCAATGTTTATGCCCATGTAGAAGAGCGAAAAGCCACTGTCGCGTCGCGGATCGTTCCCGCGATAAAGACCGCCTACCATGACGCTGATGTTAGGCTTCAGCAGCCCGGTACCTATCGCAATCAGGGCCATTCCAAGAAACACGAGACTGGTGGAATGGAAGACCATGGAGAAGTGGCCACAAGCGATAATGATGCCGCCGAGCAACACGGCCAACCTCGCGCCCGTTAAATAATCAGCGATCCAGCCTCCAGGCAGCGCCGTCAGGTAAACCGCCATCGTGTACCAGCCGTAAATGGACGAAGCCTGTTTGACGTCGAAACCCAGGCCACCCTGAGCAACAGTGGAGGTCATATAAAGGATGAGGATGGAACGCATGCCGTAATAACTGAAGCGTTCCCACAGTTCCGTGAAAAACAGGGGACCAAGCCCCTTGGGGTGTCCTGCGAATCCGGAGCTGTCGCTGGCATTTACGGTTTCCCGTTCAATTAGTGTGCTCATATTGTTCGCGCGAGTTCTCTGCCTGAAGTCAACAAATTGCGTCGCAATATAGTTGAGACAGGC
>DATENQ010000008.1:0-13475 GCA_035275005.1 Pyrinomonadaceae bacterium
GCCGCGATGGCGTCGTGCAGTTCCTGAACTCGCGGTATCAGTCCATTCAACTGCTCTGCTGCGGCAATATACATCGCCGTCGGGAACGTGTCATTTGACGACTGCGACATATTGACGTCGTCGTTTGGATGAATCGGCTGCTTGCTGCCCATGACGCCGCCGGCGAGCTCGATCGCGCGGTTCGATATCACCTCGTTGGCGTTCATGTTGGTTTGCGTGCCGCTGCCGGTCTGCCAGACGCGCAACGGGAAGTGATCGTCCAGTTTTCCATCGATCACTTCGTCACAAGCGCGCACAATCAATTCTGCTTTGTCGCGCGGCAGCTTGCCGAGATCTTCGTTAACGAGTGCAGCCGCTTTTTTAAGCATGCCGAGGGCACGGATCATCTCGCGCGGCATGCGGTCGAAGCCGATGTTGAAGTGGTGCAGCGAGCGTTGGGTCTGCGCCCCCCAGTAGCGATCGGCGAGTACCTCGATAGGCCCCATCGAGTCGGTTTCTATTCTGGTTTTAGCGGATTGTTCAGGGGACAATTGAGCCATCGTTGTTAGTGTAATCGACAGAAAGTCTCACGCAAAGGCGCAAAGACGGCAAATCTGTCTCTTCGGCTCTTGGCTCTTATTAGTAAAGACGACGCCCTCGTATCGTTATCGAGAACAGCGTAGGTGGGTCAAGTTGGTCAAAGATAGATTAGCCGCGGATTTACGCTGATAAACGCAGATCTGCGTTTTATCCACGTTCATCCGCGGCTAAATTAATTAACGGCCTATCGCGTCGCCGATGTCTTCGATCGCGTCTCCGACTTTCCTTCGTGCCTTCCCGAAGCCTTCCTCAACTTTGCCGCCCGCATGATCCGCGCGGCCCTCAGCCTCGAGTTCATCGTCGTCGATAGCTCTGCCAATCGTCTCCTTGGCTTTGCCTTTAGCCTGATCCAATTTTCCTTCTACCTCGTCTCTATTCGGTAAACTCATTGCGTAAGCCTCCTTATTAGTTATTCACTGCGAACGTGCTCACCACCAAGATCAGCAAGTAGATCTTCAAGCCGATCTACCTCTTCGTCGGACCGTGCTTCAACGCCGATCAAGATTCCGCCGCCCCTGATTCCGGCCTCATAAACTTTCGCGCGATATTCCGGAATGCCGGCTCCAACGAGGGCGCCGATCAATCCGCCCGCGGCTCCACCTGCGCCCGCGCCTGCGAGTGCGGCAGCAATCGGACCTGCAATCACCAAATTGATTCCCGGCAAGAACAGAGTCGTACCCACCGCCGCAATCGCCGCGAGCACCGCGCCTATCGTTCCACCAACCGCGCTGCCGATGCCTAATCCATCAGCTGCATGGGAGCGTGTTTGAATCGCAAATTCTTTCGAGCGCGTCGCGTCTGACATGAGGACGCTGATGTCGTCGCGTGTGAAGCCATGCTTCAGGAGCGCGTCAACAGCAGCCTCAGCTGATACTTTGCTCTTAAAGAGTGCTGTTACTAATGTCGCCTTTGACTTGGCCATACAATCCTCCCCAACAAGCAGTCTGTTGAGAAGGGAAATGGCAACACGTGTGCCAGCACAGATTGCGCGGATTATCGCGAGTCTGCGGTTTTGGCTGTTTGGCTTTAGTACAGGAAAACAGGTCCTGGGACGTACAAAACCAGCTAAAGCTTGTCGATTTTAGCTGCCAGAATAAAATCGCTCTCGGTGAGCCCGTTGATCTTGTGAGTCCAGATCGACATCTCTGCCTGTCCCCACCCAAAACAAATGTCCGGATGATGTCCCTGCTCTTCCGCAAGATCCCCGACGCGATTCACAAACGTCTGCGCTTCGCGAAAGTTTGAGAATCGATAACTCTTCTTCAGATGGTGCTCATTCACAACTTCCCATCCATCCAGCTCCGGGAGCAGTTTCGCAATCTCTTCTCCCGTCAGTGGCGGCACGCCACCGCGACACGGCACACATTCTTTTTGTGATAGTCCGCTCATAAAGTCATCAACGCCTTCTTCAACATTGCAATTTTTCCCGCGTGACTTCGTCCGGTTTCCTGATTCTACAATTTCCGACGATTGCGTGATAGGCTACGTCTCACCAATTCAATTCTCAACTGTGCGAGACGATAACAAACAATCTTCTACACTCAAGCAGGTAGCAATCTTCTGCGACGGTTCGAGCCTGGGCAACGGCCAGGAGGCGAGTCGCGCGGCAGCCGTGGCGTTGTTGGGATACAAGGGCTACTGGCGCGCGGTGGGAGAATATCTGGGCAAGGCGACAAATCAACAGGCCGAAATCGCGGCGGCCGCGGTCGGTCTCGAATCACTGCGACAACCATGTGCCGTCAGTATTTTTACTGACTCGCGCTACGTCGTGGAAACGATGAACGGTCGCTTTCGACGTAAGGCCAACTTACCGTGGTGGGAACGACTCGATCGCGCCGCCGCGACTCACAAAATTCGTTGGGAATGGACGCGCGGGCACGCCGGTCATCTGCTGCAGGAAGCTGCCGACAACGCCGCCCGCCGCATTGCCGCAGCCGGACACGCCGATGAGTCGATTTTGCGCGACGCTGAAGAAAAAGTCGGCACGATCGAACCTTAGCCACAAAGGACAAAGTCACTAATTTCTGTTTTTCTTAATTTGTGTCTTAGTGCCTTTGTGGTTAATAATCCTCTCTCCCCAAGTCGAAATGCTCAGAACTAAAGCCGCCCTGCTTCTGTGTCTCCTGTTTGCGCCTATGCTGGCGCAGGCCCAGGATCCTAACCGGGGCTGGCAGTGGCAAAACCCCTTGCCACAGGGCAATTCCATCAGCGCCATCCGATTTTCGGCCGATAAAAAGCGCGGTTGGGCGGTCGGCTCGAACGGAGTGGTGCTGACGACCAACAACGGCGGTTTTGAGTGGGAAGAACAGGAAAGCCCAGCCAATACGACGCTTTACGGCCTTTACATCAAGGATCGTTCGCGGATCGTGGTCACAGGCGCGCGCGGCGTCGTTCTGACCACAAATAACGGCGGCGAGAAATGGGTATTGCGGCCGAGCGGCGTGCGCGATCATCTCTTCGCGGTGACTTTTGCGCCGAAGAATCCATTGCTGGGCTGGGCGGTCGGCACGTTCGGTTCGATCATCGCCACCACTGACGGCGGCAAGACCTGGAAATCTCAAACCAGCCAAACCAACTCGCACCTTTTTTCAATCGCGTTTGCCGATGCAAAGAACGGCATCGCGGTAGGCTCACACGGAGCGATCCTCGTAACGTCAGACGGTGGCGCAGACTGGAAGCTGTTAAAAAAACTGACTGACTTCCCGCTCACCGGCGTCACGTTCACAGCCGACAAGAAAGCCACCGCCGTCGGCTATCGCGGTACGATCCTGCAAACAGAAGACAACGGCGAATCATGGACCATCAAACCGGCCCTCGTCACGACCGATCTCTATTCCGTTTTCTTTATCGACGAGATGCACGGCTGGGCCGCGGGTGACAGTGGCGTCGTATTAACTACTGGCGATGGCGGCAATATCTGGTTGCCTGTAAACGTCCGCACTGAGCCACGTCTCGCCACGCTCTATTTTTCCGATGAATCGCTTGGTTGGGCCGCCGGCGCGGATGGACTCGTCGTGCGCACCGATGACGGTGGTTTGTCGTGGCAGCGGCTCACCGATGGCGGGCGCGACGATCTCGCTAACATTTTCTTTATCGACAACTCGCACGGTTGGGCCGTCGGCGCGCGCGGCAGGATTCTCTTCACCAATACAGGCGGTAAGAGTTGGACCGTTCGTCCTTCCGGTACCGCCGCACAACTTAATGCAATCAGTTTCACGGTGGAGAAATCGGGTTGGGTCGTAGGAGACAAGGGCACCATTCTTCACTCGGTAAACGGTGGAGTGACGTGGGACACGATGACGACTCCCGTGACGGAGGACCTGTTTGGCGTCTCGTTTGTTTCTCCGGAAGAAGGGTGGGTCGTCGGCGCGCGCGGAGCGATCTGGCATACGAAAGATGAAGGCGTGAGCTGGCAGTTTCAGCAGACGAATTCGCTGAACTGGCTCGAAGATGTGAAGTTTGTCGATCAATTGCACGGCGTTGCAGTTGGTTCGGGCGGCACGATCCTGCGCACGGAAGATGGTGGTGAAAACTGGCGGCGCGTCGATCGCAACCTGAAGGAATGGTTGTACGCTGTGGCTTTTGCCGACGCGCAACGCGGTTACATCGTGGGCGCGCGTGGAATTGTGTTGCGCACTGACGACGGCGGCGAATCGTGGAAGGATCTCGAGAGTGGCGTCAATGGAAATTTGTTTGGCGTGGCGCTGGCGAGTCGTAACGATGTGCTGGTAGTTGGGGAACAGGGAAGCATCATTCACAGCGACGATGGCGGGCAGACGTGGGAGCTGCAGCCGTCGATTACGAACTCGTCGTTGTTTTCGATTGCTTATCGGGGGGGGACGAATGTGTGGGTTGCGGGGCGTGGCGGCGCGATTCTGCGACGCGTCGATCCGATCGCGACGGTTAGCATTCCGGTAACGAAGTTGCCGCCGCTGTTGAAAGGCTCAGCGAAATTAGAGGACGAGCCGATCGATCCTAACGATATCCCGAAAGCTGTTCCACCCAAAAAACCCGTCCGACCCTAAAAGAAATTTAGCCACAGATTTACGCGGATAAACGCTGATCTGCGTTCATTTGCGTTCATCTGCGGCTAAATGCGTACGCGGTGTTCTTTCGCGTAGGAGTAAGCGCAGTAACCGGAGACGAGGTGGCAAATCCAACCAAGGGTGCCGCCCGTTCCGATCCAGAATCCCGGCGTAATTATCAGCCACAAAATTCCGGTCAGGATGCGGCCGTTATAGAGCTGGCCAACTCCCGGAACAATCAAACTCAAAATCCCCGCCAAAACCGGATCGCGCATCGTCTCAAGCTACCTCCACCGTGGAAGGTCATACGACGACAACTTAAGTTTTGTTCGTCTCTATCTCTCGGCTATCTCTCCCCATCGCGCCGCACGTCAACTATCTCGCCCCGAAACGTTTTCAGCATCTGCTGCACGATCGGACTGTTCTCCGCTGTCTCACGCAGGCGCTGCTTTTCAAGTCGTGCTTCATCCTGGCGGCTGAGCGGTTGACCGTCGGCTTGCGGATCTTTCACGATAATCCGGATACCGATCTCCTGGCCGGTAACCTCGCGGCAGGCTTCGCGAATAAATTTTGCATTCTCGGGCTTCGAAAGCGTTTCTCGGAAGTGGCGTGCATCGGGCGCAAACTCGACACACAGCTCGCTCTCTTCAAACACTGTCGCCAGCGCCGATTCGAGCGCGGTCACCAGCAACATCTTTCGCTGCGTCTCTAAAACAGCTTTCACTCGATCGATCTTTGAGAACTCTGCCGGTTGCGGTGTTGGCGCTTCGGGTTCTACTGGTCGTTCGAGTGCCGGTGACACCGCAGCGGCGGTAAAGGAAGATCCCGCTGGTCGAGAGCTTGCGGTCGATCGCTCGGGGTTGATCTTACCGGACGGAGTGCCGCCCGAACCCGACGTCGTTCTGGTTAATGAAGGTTCAGCGCCTGATTCGAGTGCCGCGAGTCGTTGAATGATCTCGCTGATACTCTCAACGCCACGCAGCTCCATCAGTTTTACGATTCCGATTTCCAACTGGTAGCGAGGCTGAGTCGCGGCGCGCAGTTTCGTCTCAGTTTCGGCGAGCGAGTGAAAGAAACGCACCAGGTCTGATTCGGTAAACAACTCCGCTTGTCGCTTCAGTTCCTGCGGTTCACAAACGGCTGATTCGAGCAGCTCTTCGTTGCCGGAAACTTTTGTCACCAGCAGATCGCGGAAGTGCGCGAGCAAGTCGCGACAGAAGTTTCGCAGGTCGTGACCACGCATCACGATGTCGTCGACTGCCGCGATTGCCTCAGCGGGTTTGTTGGCCGCGATGCTGTCGATGATGCGTTTGAGAATGTCGGCGCCCGCGACACCGAGCGCCATTTCCACGTCTTCTTTCCTGATCTTGTCGCCCGCGAAACTGATTACCTGATCCAGTGATGACTGTGCGTCGCGCATCGAGCCCTCGCCCGTGCGCGCGATCTCGCGCAGCGCGTCGTCGGGAATGGAAATCTTTTCGGCTTTCGCGATTAGTTTGAGACGTTCGAGAATCTTTGCCGTTGCGATCGTGCGAAACTCAAACTGCTGGCAGCGAGACAGGATCGTTTCCGGAACTTTGTGACGCTCGGTCGTGGCCATGATGAAGACCACGCGCGGTGGCGGCTCCTCAAGTGTCTTCAAGAGCGCGTTGAAAGCAGCGCCGGAAAGCATGTGGACTTCGTCGATGATGAAGACTTTGTAACGGTCGCGTGCCGGCGCGATGCCGACGCTCGCAATGATCGCCTCGCGCACGTTGTCCACGCCGGTGTTTGACGCAGCGTCGATCTCCTGCACGTCGATCGACCGGCTCTCGGTGATCTCACGACACGACGGACACTGATCCGGATCGTCCGAACGACAGGGCGTCGGTGTTGGCTGCTTCGCTTTGTGACAGTTCAACGCTTTCGCAAGCAAACGGGCGCTGGTGGTTTTACCGACGCCACGAGCGCCCGAAAACAGGTAAGCGTGATGCAAACGCTGATGCTCGATCGCGTTGCGGAGAGTGCGAGTGATTGGTTCCTGGCCTGTTACTTCGTCAAAGGTCTGGGGACGCCACTTGCGAGCGATTACTTGATAGGCCATTGATGTTAGAGACTAGTTTCCTTCTGTAATCGGGGTTCTTTCCAGCTTCGGTATTGGAAAAGTTTTTAGCACCTTGTAAACAAGGACAAAACTTCCATCCGTGTCTTTTCGGACCGTGCGAAACACCGCCAGGATGTCAGATCTCTCAAACGAGATCGATCGCAACAGATAGGTGTTCGAGACTTTAGCCGGTAAGCGGTTCTTGAAAGTGAATCCCGAAAACTCCAAACCTTTCCAGAGCTTGCGATACTCAGCCCGGGCCTCAGCCTCTTTTACCGGCGGCGTATAGTCCAACAAAGCGCGCGTCGCAACATGATCGTTCGCCACTTGCTCGAGCGGAACGTCTCCCAGGTTAAAAAGCATTCCGTAATCAGCGCCCGCAAAACCGACTGCGAAATTTCCCTGCTCCAACATGATATCGGAGCCCTGTCCGTACTCATGCGTTAAACGAACGAACGAATAAAAGGCGCCGCCACCGTTGATGGCAAGCCCTCTCTCGTGGTTTCCGTCGTATAACTCGCGCGGTAATAACCGGACGATTCCGGTCTGCGGCTGACTCAGAAAGGAAGCAAACTCCTCTCGATCTGAGTCGGCAACAGCAATAACTTTCTTCTCCAACACCGCGAGTTCAGCGCGCTTTGCTTCGATCTCCTTGATGGCATCATCGCGAGATTGAGTTTGCGCTGACACGTAAAACGCGCTTACGACTAACGCGAAGATGAACGCTGTAGCTGAAAAGATCTTTTTCATCGGGACAATCTCCTTTGTGATCAAAGCCCAAAGGGAGAGATTGAGTTGTGAGACTACTCGCGTTGTAAATCAGAACTGGCCAGACCCCGGACTTTCCCGCAACACACGCTGCCGTTGCTACCGTTGCTCCGTTCCCGGCCTGGCGGGGTTCACAAGGCTAGCGTTGTGCGGAGCCCGGGATCTGATATCTAAATCTCTGTCTTCCGATGCGCCATCATCCGCAATAGTGCATTGATGCCAAGATGAAGTAGCGCGTACGAGATTATCGCTACAACTACCGGCAGGAGCAACGTGTGACCGGCATCGGTGCTCGGACTGGCGACAATTCCTCGAAACGGCGCGTAAAACGGATTGCTGACCGTTACTATGAACTGTACGAACCCGGCGGTGCTGCGTGCTGCCATCAACGCAAGCAGAAATCGCATTCCGAGAAGCGCGTAGATTACCCAGAAGATGTAATCGATAATCTGGGAAACTCGCGCCAGTCCGCGGCCGCGTTCCACTTCGCGCTCAGTTTCAATGACCTCGTTAACAGCCTTCGATCGGAATTCACCGGCGACATTATCTAAACGTTGCGCTTCGCCCGCTGTTCCTTTTGTTGCGGCTCGTTCGCCGATTTCGGCCTGAACTTCGCCTTCAACCTGGCTCTTTACCGATTCGTGCTGTGCCGCACGTCGTGCTTCATCAATTGCCAATTTATCGTCGCTCATCGCATTCCCACTAAACAAGCAGAGTGTGTGTTGTGGGGGCGTCGGGGGACGATGTATGGCGGAGAGGGTGGGATTCGAACCCACGGAACGGTTTCCCGTTCACAGCATTTCCAGTGCTGCCAGTTCAACCACTCCTGCACCTCTCCAAACAATATAGGTCCAATAGTCGTATAGGTCCTATATTCAATTTGTGGCGGAGAGGGTGGGATTCGAACCCACGGTGGGCGTTAACCCACTCCGGTTTTCGAGACCGGTGCACTAATCCACTATGCGACCTCTCCGCGTTTGGAAAAACTCCTGCATCAGCGCGCGACATTCCGCTTCCAGAACACCCGCGCTGATCTCAATCCGGTGATTCAAAAAATCCGTATCGCAGATGCGAAAGCGACTCGCGACCGCGCCTGCTCGCTCGTCCGGTGCGCCGTAAATCAATCGCCGCACCCGCGCCTGTATCAAAGCCCCGGCGCACATCGCGCACGGCTCGATCGTCGAGTAAACATCGACGCCCGTCAGCCGGTAGTTTCCCAACTTCCTGGCGGCCTCACGAAGAGCAACGATTTCAGCATGTGCTGTGGGATCGCAGTCGGTACGCGTACGGTTTCCGGAAACAGCGACGAGTTTGTTCTCGCTAACGATGCAGGTACCGATCGGCACCTCGCCGTTTGCCCGCGCTTCGCGAGCGGCGGCCACTGCCTGCCGCATCCACTGCTCGTCAAACTCTGTCCCTGCGGCGCTCATACGTTCTTCAAATAACGAACGGCCAATATAGGGCAAAAAGAAGGTTTCACGCAAAGGCGCAAAGACTGCTCTGAAATCTCGCTAACCGCGTGCTATTATCAGTTTCCGGAGTTCCCCGCGCCCCGGTCTGGCTGGCGCGCTCCATTGATTTCAAACCCCATGTCCACCGAAGCAAGTCAAAGAAGTAGTGGTCCATCAACAGAAAGAGGCACGGGGCGGCTTAGAACGCCGCAGGCGGAGCCTTTGCCGGACACTAGTTCCCAATCCCCCGCGGCGTTGATGCGCCGCATGTCGCCGGGAGAGTTCAACACCGCGATGATCCATTTCTATCGCGGCGAAGTGCAACGCTCAAACACCTGGCGCAATCGACTTGATACAACCACGAACTGGGCCGTCATCACCGCCGGCGCAACACTCTCGTTCGTTTTTAGCTCACCAACCAATCCGCATTTCGTTATTCCGATTAACTCGATACTGGTTGCTATCTTTCTCTTGATGGAGGCGCGCCGTTATCGCTACTACGAGATCTGGTCGAGCCGTGTGAGAATTATCGAGACGGGATACTTTGCGAACATACTGATGCCGGAAAACAGATCGGCCGATGAATCATGGGCCGAACATCTCGCGGCTGACTTAACGACACCTCACTTCACGATCACCGAATGGGAAGCTGTGGGACGTCGCTTGCGCCGCAACTATCTCTGGATCTTTGCGTTGCTTGCACTGAGCTGGAATTTGAAAGTCTATCTGTCGCCGTTGCCGGCGCGCGACTTCAACATGTTCATCGATCGCGCCACGGTGGGGATCGTCCCCGGTTGGATCGTTTTTGTCGTGGGAATAATATTCAACGTCGCTGTTGCTGTTTTCGCGATCGGAACAGTGAGACTGCGCGAAGCGACGGGCGAAGTTTTACCGAAACACGAGTTTTCATTACGACCACTGAAACGAATGACAAGCTGGACAGCCGCAACCACGAGGCGCACCACCGTGCGTGCGAAACGCGCGCGCCAACGCGTGCGCAGCCGCGATATCACAGGCGAGTACAAGAAGATCGACATTTCCGAGACACCGGACAAACGTGCTGAAGTAAATGTCAGGTAAGTCAATGCTTCAGCTCAACGGTCAACAACTCACACTCCAGCAAATCGTAGACGTCGCCGAGGGCCGGGAGGGAGTCGCGCTCGCCGCGGATGCACGCGCGCGCGTCGACCAGGCGTGCCAGGTGGTCCATGATATCGTTACGCAGGGACGCACGGTTTACGGCGTCAACACTGGCTTCGGCAAGTTGTCAGACGTGAGCATCGATCGAGCTGACCTGATCCAGTTGCAGCTGAATCTCGTGCGCAGTCACTCCGTCGGTTTAGGTGAGCCACTATCAGAAGCTGAAGCTCGCGCGATGCTGTTGTTGCGCGCGAACGTACTCGCTGCGGGATTTAGCGGTGCGCGACCGCTGGTGATCGACACGCTTGTCGCGATGCTCGAAAAAGGCGTGACGCCGGTGATTCCTGAAAAGGGCAGCGTCGGCGCCAGCGGCGACCTCGCGCCACTCGCACACCTCGCACTCGCAGCCATCGGCGAGGGAGAAGTCTTTTACCAGGGTCAGCGTCTCGCGGCAGCCGCGGCTCTCGAACGCGCGGGCATTGCGCCGCTGCAATTGGAAGTGAAAGAAGGTCTCGCGCTGCTTAACGGGACGCAGGCGATGGGATCTGTCGGCGCGCTCGCACTCCACCGCGCCGAAAAACTGGTTTGTCTCGCCGATGTCGCCGGAGCAATGGCACTCGAAGCGCTCAAAGGCACCCCGGTGGCTTTTGACGAGCGCATCCATGCGGTGCGGCCACACACAGGGCAAGTCGAGGTAGCCGCGCACCTGCGCCGGTTACTTCGCGACAGCGAGATTCGCGAGTCGCATCTCGTGGGCGATCCGCGCGTGCAGGATGCTTACAGTTTGCGTTGCATGCCGCAGGTCCACGGTGCAGTTCGCACAGCTTTGAGTCACGCGAAAAACGTCGTCGAGATCGAGAGCGGCAGCGCTACCGACAATCCACTCGTCTTTTCGGACACAGGCGAAGTGCTCTCCGGCGGAAATTTTCACGGCGCGCCGCTAGCACTCGTTTTTGACTATGCCGCAATCGCTTTGACAGACTTGATGAGTATCACCGAACGGCGCATCGACCGGCTGGTAAATCCCGATTCAAACGAAGGTCTGCCGCCGTTTTTGACGTCTCAGCCGGGCATCTCTTCGGGGTTCATGATGTTGCAGGTAACTGCGGTCGCGCTCTTGAACGAAGCGAAAGTGTTGGCCCATCCGGCGAGCATCGACAACGTGCCGACGGACGGCGGCAAGGAAGATCACGTTTCGATGGGTATGACGTCGGCGACGAAGCTTCGTGAAATCGTGAAGCTTGCCGAGATGGCCACGGCGATCGAATTGATGACCGGGGCGCAGGCGCTGGAGTATCTCAAACCGCTCAAGCCGGGTCGCGGCGTGCTGCAGGCGTACGAGATCGTGCGCGGACTGGTCGCGCCGCTGACGCAGGATCGATCGATGTCAGGCGATATCGAAAAGATCAGAACAGCGATCGTTGTAGGGGAATTCGCGGATTTGTTAGGGTTAGACGGTTAATTCACGCAAAGACGCAAAGTTAGAGAAAGGCGCAAAGGATCTCTTTGCCACCTTTGCGCCTTTGCGTGAGAAATTTGGAGGATGACACATGTCAAACGGAATGGATGATCGAAGAAGGGCTCTCGAGGAAGAGTACTTTCGAAAGCAGGACCAGGAAGCCATTGAAAAGCTGCGCGAAAAAATCCGGTTGGCCGTCCAGGCCAAAGAAGCCGGCACCTCTTCAATGAAGTGTCCGCGCTGTGACGGAACTTTGCAAGAGGTCATGATCGAGAATGTGGCGATCGATAGTTGCGACAAATGTGCTGGAACATGGCTCGACGCAGGCGAGTTGGAACAACTAACGAAAACTGACATAGCGCGTTGGTTTCGCAGCCTTTGGGGCTCTAAATAAGAGTAGCGATGGACCACCGCGTAATCCACGCCCCGCGCGGCGCGCAGTTGAATTGCAAAGGCTGGCATCAGGAGGCGGCACTTCGCTGCCTGATGAACAACCTCGATCCGGATGTCGCCGAGCGTCCTGACGAGTTGATTGTCTACGGCGGCGCCGGTAAGGCGGCGCGCAACTGGTCGTGTTTTGACGCCATCGTGCGTGAATTGAAAGCGCTCGAAAACGATGAGACGTTGTTGGTCCAATCGGGCAAGCCGGTTGCGGTCTTTCGCACGCATGAGTACGCACCACGCGTTTTGATCGCCAACTCGAATCTAGTCGGCGCCTGGGCCAACTGGGAACACTTCCACGAGCTCGAGCGCCGCGGGTTAATGATGTACGGCCAGATGACGGCCGGTAGTTGGATCTACATCGGCACACAAGGCATCGTGCAGGGCACGTTCGAAACGTTCGCGGCCATGGCTGACAAACAATTTGCGGGAGACCTTTCCAGTAAGTTTGTTGTGTCAGGAGGCATGGGTGGCATGGGCGGCGCGCAGCCACTCGCGGCGACGTTGAATGGCGCCGTGTTTCTCGGCATCGACGTCGATCCTGAACGTATCGAGCGTCGCGTTCGCACCGGTTACTGCGATCGCCTCGCGATATCGCTCGACGAAGCGCTCGACATTTGCGAAGACGCGCTCGATCAGAAACGCGCGATCTCTGTGGGACTGGTTGGTAACTGCGCGGAAGTCTTGCCAGAGCTGGTCCGGCGCGGCGTTCACGTCGACGCCGTTACAGATCAAACGAGCGCACACGATCCTTTGAACGGATACGTTCCGGCAGGCATGACGCTTGACGAAGCGGCTGAACTGCGTGCCGCCAAGCCTGATGAGTACGTTCAGAAGTCGATGGAGTCGATGGCGCGACACGTCGAAGCGATGCTGGCCCTGAAGCGCGCGGGCGCAGTTGCGTTTGATTACGGCAACAACATTCGCAAGCAGGCTCTCGACGCCGGCTGCAAGGACGCGTTCGAGATACCGGGCTTCGTGCCGGAATACATTCGGCCATTGTTTTGCGAAGGCAAGGGACCGTTTCGCTGGGTAGCACTGTCAGGCGACTCGGAAGACATTCGCAAGACCGACGATCTCGCGCTCGAGATGTTTCCCGACGATCGCACGTTGAACCGTTGGCTGCGGCTCGCGCGCGATCGCGTTCACTTTCAGGGGCTGCCGGCGCGCATCTGCTGGCTCGGTTATGGCGAGCGCGCCGAGATGGGCGAGGCGATCAACGATCTCGTCAAGCGCGGAGATCTAAAGGCGCCGATCGCTATCGGTCGCGATCATCTCGACACTGGCTCGGTAGCATCGCCGTTTCGCGAAACTGAAGCGATGAAAGATGGGTCAGACGCAGTGGCTGATTGGCCCATCCTGAATGCGTTGCTAAACACTGCGAGCGGCGCGAGTTGGGTTTCGTTTCATCATGGCGGCGGCGTCGGGATTGGTTATTCTCTGCACGCAGGGCAGGTGTCGGTTGCGGATGGCACGGACGAGGCCGCAAAACGGCTCAATCGCGTGTTGACGAACGATCCGGGACTCGG
>DATENQ010000009.1:0-6918 GCA_035275005.1 Pyrinomonadaceae bacterium
CGCACAATTCAGACGGGCGGCCACGGAGTGCCGCCCCTACAATTGGTAATATGTTATTTTGTCTTCTTAAAGCACATGACAACAGCGATTGTTCATCATCCAGTCTTTCGCGAACACGACACCGGACCCGGCCATCCTGAAAATCCTTCGCGCTATAGCGTTGTGATGGATGCGTTGCGTGGAGACACGGAGCTCTGGTCCGGCTTGCGTGAAGTTGAGGCGAGAGAAGCGCCGCGCGGCGACATCCAGGCTGCTCACTCACCGCAACTCTACAAACACGTCGAGCGAGCAGTCGCCGAAGGCATCGGCTATCTCGATCCTGACACCGTTGTCTCGATGCGTTCGTTCGACGCTGCCAAACGTGCGGCGGGCGCTCCGTGCCAGGCGATTGATTTGATCATGGCTGGTGAAGTGAAGAACGCCTTTGTGCCCGTGCGTCCTCCCGGACATCACGCCACCGAAGAGCGCGCGATGGGATTCTGTCTCTTCAACAACGTGGCTGTCGCAGCGCGTTACGCGCAGCAGAAGTATCCGGAGATCGAAAAGGTAGCGATCATCGACTGGGACGTTCATCACGGCAACGGCACACAGGGAATCTTCTACGGCGATCCGACCGTCTTCTTTTTCTCGGCGCATCAGTATCCGTGGTATCCGGGCACCGGATCGCGCGGCGAGAAGGGCACCGGACGTGGAGTTGGATACACGTTGAATCTTCCGCTACGCGCCGCCACGCCCGCGGTCGAACACAAGCGAGGCTTTGAAGCGGCGCTGGAGGAGATGTCGGCTAACTTTAATCCCGATTTGATCATCATCTCGGCGGGCTTTGATTCTCACCTCGGAGATCCGTTGGGTCAGTTGCTGCTTGTAGATGATGATTTCGTCGACATGACCAGGGCTTTGAAACAGTGGGCCGCAAGCGATTGTCAGGGTCGATTAGTTTCCTGTTTGGAAGGTGGTTATAACCTGGAGACACTCGGCGAGACGGTGCGCAGACACGTAGTTGAATTAGCCGCGGATTAAGACGGATCACTTGTTTGACATGCTCAGACCACCTTTCTATGATCACCTCACATGCCTGCCCTTGAACGTGTTTTCCTGATCGACTCGATGTCGCACATCTTTCGGGCTTTCTTTGCTCCGATGGTGAACCGTGCGGCACCGCTCGCCACCTCGCAAGGGTTGGTGACGCAAGCGGTCTACATTTTTACCAACATGCTCCTCAAGCTATTGCGTGAAGAGAAGCCCGACTACATCGCCGCCATCTTCGAGTCGCGCGAAAAGACGTTCCGGCACGAGACCTTCGCCGACTACAAGGCGAACCGCGTCGCGATGCCTGACGATCTCGCGAAACAGATGCCGTATATCTTCCGCCTTTGCGAGGTTTTAAATATTCCCACTATTAATTATCCCGGCTACGAAGCGGATGACGTGATTGGCACCCTCGCGAAACAGGTCGCCGACAGGCAAATGCAGGTGATAATTGTTTCAAACGACAAAGACATGTGCCAGCTCGTGCGCGATCCTTATGTCGTCTGCATGCGACAAAACTCGCAGGTCGTGAAGCGCAAAGAACCCGTGCCGCCGGTCGAGTGGTGCGACGAAGCGTGGGTGGAGAACAAGTTTGGCGTCACGGCTGACAAGCTCGTCGATCTGCTCGGCTTGATGGGCGACTCGATCGACAACATTCCGGGCGCGCCGGGTATCGGGTCGAAAGGTGCGGTGCAGCTCATTCAGCAGTTTGGATCGATCGAGGCAGCACTCGAAAACTGGGAGTCAGTCAAGCACAAGACTTATCGCGAATCGTTGCGCAACAACGCGGATCTGATTCGACAGTCGCGCGAGCTGGCCCGAATTCGCCTCGATCTCGACATGCAGCTGGATCTCGAGCAGATCAAAGCACGGCCTCCCGATCGAACTGCGGCGTACGAGCTCTTTCACGAACTGGAATTCACCCTGCTCCAGAAAGAATATGCTGACGCTGCTGTCGCGCGGCCTGCGAGTGCCGAGGCTGCACGTAATTATCGCATCGTGCAAACGAAGAGTGACCTGGACAATCTCGTGAAGACCTTGTTTGATGCCGAAAACGTGGGTGTGGCTGTTGCCGATTCAACTCCCGCGGGCACCGGCGAGCAGGAATGCTTCACCGAGTTGCAAGCGACTCGCGGAATCGCCTTTTCAACAAAGGCCGGCATCTCGGCTTACGTGGATCTCGAAAAATTTTCGGATGGAGTTGATAGTGCGATTGCAACGCTGCGTGATGTGCTGTCGAATGGTTTGATTGAAAAGTCGGTTCACGATCTGAAACGCGCGGTTGGTCTGCTCGATCGATTCAATATCACGCTGGAAGGCGTCAAAGACGATACGTACCTCGCCGCATATCTTCTCGATCCGAACCGCAGCAAGTATGAGCTTGCCGATCTCGCGCGGGAAGCACTTGGACTCGACATTAGTCAGACTCCAGCGGCGAATTGGCCCGAGACCGCCTGGCAAACTACCGTTGCCGCCGACCTGACGGCGCAAACCGCGCACGCGCTGCGTAACCGGATTCTCGACAAGAACCTCGAGACGATCTACTCGGAAGTGGAACTCCCGCTGGCGCCGTTGCTCTATCGCATGGAGCGCGCGGGGCTAAAAGTGGATCCAAAAGTTCTCGCCGATCTTTCGAGTTACATCGGCCAGGAGCTGCACAAGCTTACGATCCAGATTTATCAACTGGCCGGACGCGAGTTCAATATCGGTTCGCCGAAGCAGGTGGGCGAGGTGCTCGCGGATCTGAACATCGATATCGGCAGGAAGACTTCAACCGGTCGCGTTTCAACCAGCAAAGCTGTTCTTGAAGAACTGGCACAGCAATTTGAGTTGCCGCGATTGATCATCGACTATCGCGAGCTTGATAAGCTGAAGAGCGTCTACACGGACGCGTTGCCGCATCAGATCGCGACTGATGGACGCATTCATTGCCAGCTCAATCAAGCCGTCGCGGCGACGGGTCGTCTGTCTTCGAGTGATCCGAATCTTCAGAACATTCCGATTCGCAGCGAGATGGGCCGGCGTATTCGTCGTGCGTTCGTAGCGGAGAAGGGAAACAAGATCATTTCCGCCGACTACTCGCAACTCGAATTGCGGCTGTTGGCCCACATCACGCAAGACCCAGTGATGCTCGAAGCGTTTCAAAAGGGTGACGACATTCATGCGCGCACCGCGCGGCTTGTCTTTGGAGCAAAGACTGATGAAGAACTGAAAGAAGCGCGGCGGTTTGCAAAAATCGTCAACTTTGCGATCGCGTACGCAATCGAGCCGTGGGGACTGTCGCAACGCGTGGGCATCTCTCGACAGGAAGCGAAGAAAGTTATCGCGGATTATTACGACACCTACAAAGGTGTGCGACGTTACATGGAGGAAGTGCCGGTTCGCGCGCGCGAGCATGGTTATGTGCGCTCGATTTATGGACGCATCAGGCCGCTGCCTGGCATCACCGATCGCAACGCAAACATTCGCAAGGCGGCCGAGCGCGAGGCGATAAATATGCCGATCCAGGGGACGGCAAGCGACATCGTGAAGATCGCGATGCTGAAGGTTGACGAGGAGTTCAAACGCGCCGGCCTCGCGTCGCGGTTGTTGATGCAGGTTCATGACGAGTTGTTGGTGGAAGTACCGGAGAACGAGGTGTCGAAGGTGACCGAGATCCTGAAGCACGAGATGGAGACTGCTGTTTCGCTCGACGTGCCTCTTGTAGCTGATGTAGGTGTAGGCGACAATTGGATGGACGCGAAGCCATAGAGATTTCGAATGAAACCCGCGCGACAAAAACATCCTGAAGTTGTTTACCGGAAGATGCCCGATTCCGGGCCTTCGAGGGCGACCGGTTTCGCTGATCGAGCTCGTGGATATGCCCCCGCCCTCCTCCCACTGATCGTCGGGTTCCTTCTATTGCTGGGCGTTATTCTGGTGCTTGGTGTCAAAAGTGCCAGCAAGATGAATGATGTTGCATCTAATGCCCGCATACTCACCCTTGGATATTCGAGCCATCTGACTACGCTGTTAGATCTTCGTATAGCCGTATTCAATCTCAACAATGAGGCCCGTCTCCGAGACGCTGCAGTTGCGCGTCGGGAATTTACCCCATCGTTGGACGTTAGAGTCGACAGTGCTCGCGACGAGGTTAGAGCTTTGCATCGGTCGTTGGGGCCGCCGCCTATAAATGTGAACGAAGCAGACTGGAACAAACTTAAGACTGATCTTCAAGCGTATATCGACATAACCCGGGATCGGCGTGAGTACAACCTGGGTGGTTTCGACAAGTATAAGCCGTTAAATGACGATCTCAACAAACTCTTACCAGAAGCAAAAGAGAGGTACGAGAAGGTTGGCGAGGAGATAGACGCGTCTCAACGCGCTGCAAATAAAACGATTATTCGTTGGAGCTTATTGGCAGTTCTTGTCGGTGCGATTGTCGCGGTCGGCACTATCTGGCAAGTCCAACGACAGTTCAGTCAGATGCGGCGCAGCATGTTGGAAACCCGACGCGAACGTACCTTCACCACGCAACTGCTCGAAGGAATGGTTAGTGCCGTTGCTGCGATCGACAATGAGGATCGCATTCGCAGCGCCAACGCCGCTTTCTTTCGAATATTTCCGAACGCCAGCATTGGTGCTTCAGTGCTCGAAAAACTAGGCTCGGATGACGCGATGAGAATGTTGGAAACGGTGACGGCTATTCGTGTCACGAAAGCGACGTATCACGGCCGTTCGATCGCGCAGGTTGAAGAGGAAGATAAGGCATTTGACGTTTACTCATCACCCCTGGCCATCAACGACGAGCGGGGCCAGATCGTGACACTCGTCGACGCCACTGAAGCAGCCGAAGCTGAACGGACACTACGTCGCAGCGAATCACTCGCCGCAGTCGGACAGGCAACCACGCAGGTAGCGCATGAGATTCGTAATCCGCTCGGCAGCATTCGTCTCGGCGTGTCGATGCTGCGCGACAGCGTGTCAGATCAGGATGCACTGAACACGATCGAGCTCGTAGAGCGCGGTATTAAACACCTCAACAAGCTCGTGGTTGACGTGACACAGTATTCCCGTCAGAAGGAACTGGAACGATCCAATGTCGATCTACACGATTCGCTTGAACGAAGTATCGATCTCGTGTCTGACAAGATCCTCGAGAAGAACACGACGGTCGAAAAACGCTTTGCGGGCAACGTAATTATGGGTCATTGGGATCCGTACCAACTGCGACAGGTGTTTGTGAACGTGATTGCCAACGCCGTTGACGCCAGCTACGAAAACTCTGAGGTGCTGATCTCGACTGAGTTGCTCCGGCCGGATACTGACGGCAACGGACAGCCGCCGAAGCATTACGCCCGCGTCACCATTGCGGACCAGGGCAGGGGAATGGACAAGGCCACGCGCGATCGGATCTTTGAGCCATTCTTCTCGACGAAGAAGCGCGGCACCGGGCTCGGGTTGGCGATCGTGAAGCAGATCGTCGAACAGCACGGCGGGCGGATCAGCGTTGATAGCGAACCGGGTAAAGGTTCGAAGTTCCGGATTGACTTACCGGTTTAAGCCGCGGATTAAACGGATTCTGGGAACGATTTTCTTGCAGCCTCGATAGTTTGTTCAATCACCTCATCGGTGTGTGCGAGGCTGACGAACGCGGCCTCGAACTGTGACGGTGCGAGATACACTCCCTCATCCAGCATCGCGTGAAAGAACTTCCCGTAACGCTGCCTGTCGCATTTGTTTGCGCTGTCCCAATCCACTACCGGCTCACTCGTAAAGAAACTGGTCCACATCGAACCTACGCGGTTCGTCACCGTTGTGACGCCAGCCTCTTCAGCAGCGGCTGCA
The DNA here is from genome assembly GCA_035275005.1 of Pyrinomonadaceae bacterium. GTDB lineage: Bacteria > Acidobacteriota > Blastocatellia > Pyrinomonadales > Pyrinomonadaceae > PSRF01. The sequence continues at coordinate 5,860 of DATENQ010000009.1, forward strand.
AGTCCGTCGCATAGTTTCTTAGACGACCTTTCCAGTCGATCGTAAACAGACGTGTCGCGCAAGCGTCGCAGCGTGACCAGTCCCGCGGTCATGGAGAGGGGATTTCCTGACAACGTACCCGCCTGGTAAACCGCTCCAGCGGGAGCGATGTTGTTCATGATGTCGCGACTGCCGCCGTAAGCTCCGACCGGCAAGCCGCCGCCGATGATCTTCCCGAGTGTCGTGATGTCAGGCGTGATGCCGTAACGCTCCTGTGCGCCACCGCGCGCGATGCGAAATCCGGTCATCACTTCGTCGAAGATCAAGAGCGCGCCGTGATCACGAGTTAGCGTGCGCACCGCTTCGAGATATCCGGGTTGCGGCGGCACACATCCCATGTTTCCCACGATGGGTTCGATTATGACTGCCGCTATATCAGCGTGCTCGGCGAAGACCTGTTCGAGAGCGATGACATTGTTGAACGGAAGTGTGAGTGTGTTTTGAGCGAGTGCAGCCGGAACGCCCGGGCTATCAGGCAGTCCGAGCGTGGCCACGCCGGAACCGGCTTTGACCAGCAGACTGTCGCCATGACCATGGTAACAACCTTCGAACTTCACGAGTTTGGTGCGGCCCGTGACACCACGTGCGAGCCGGATGGCTGACATTGTCGCCTCGGTGCCGCTACTAACCATGCGCACCATCTCGATCGACGGCACTGCGTCAATCACTTCCTGCGCGAGTTCCACTTCGAGCTCGCTGGGCGCGCCGAAGCTTGTGCCCCTGGCAGCGACTTCCTGGATGGCCGCGATAACTTCTTCGTCGGCATGGCCCAGGATCATCGGGCCCCATGAGCCGACGTAATCGATATAGGTCTTGCCGTCGACATCGGTAATGGTTGCGCCGCGCGCGGATTGTATAAAGCGCGGCGTTCCCCCGACGCCGCGAAAAGCGCGCACGGGCGAATTAACGCCGCCGGGTATCAGATTTTGTGCAGTTGCAAATAGCTGTTCGGATTTCGATGACATGAGTTGAGGATACTAGAACAACTAAGGAAAAGAACAAGTCAGGAAGAGGGGCTTG
>DATENQ010000010.1:0-9386 GCA_035275005.1 Pyrinomonadaceae bacterium
CAACAGTACTCCGGTGAACGTACGCACCGCTTCCGAAAACAAGTGAAGCCGGAGCTTTCCGGTGAAGGTTCGTCGCCCCACAGGGCAGCTAGCAGGGCACCCCGTGGGGCGAAACCGTTTTAAAGGCGCGAAGCAGGTTTCACGCAAAGACGCAAAGAGCGCAAAGAAAAGACGCAAAGGTTTTAACGAGTTCTCTTTGCGTCGTCTCTTTCCGCCTTTGCGCCTTTGCGTGAAAGTCTTACCGCACGTAAATCGGATTCGAGATTATCCAGGGCTGCTTCGCAACCAGACTCCCGAGCTGCGGCAGATAAATCTCAACCCGGTAAACGCCCTTTTCGGTAATCGCCAGCTCTTTGCTGCTGATCCCGCTTTCATCCACCAAAATCGCGCCGTCTTTGAAGATCACGATCCGGCTTGCAACCGGGCTTTGCACGCGTAGGCGCGTCTCCGGTTTCAGTGAGATCTCGTCGCCTTGAATCTTCCGCTCTCCTGCGTTTTCCGCCGTGAACGAGAAACCCGACGAATCGCCCAGAAAATCGAAACCGATAAAGCAGTGCCCGGTCCGCACCGCTTCGAGCAGACTGGTCGCATCGAATGGCTTGTTTGTTTCAATCAACGCATGCATGCGCACGAGCCGGAAACTCGTTTCGTAAGGATCGAGCTGAATACCCAGCAGCGTCTTGCCTGCACTGTCTTTCAGACTGACACCGATATTGGCGTGCGCATCATTTCCACCGACGCCAGTCAATCGCGCCCTCGCTAAACCCTGGTCCCACTTCTTCAGTCCTTCATCAGGTCGCGTGAGATAGAAAGCAAACATCAGATCCGGGTAGCTGCGCTTGGACCACACCGCGTCGAAGAACGCCACGACGGGATTGATATGCCTCGCATTCGTAAAAACGTTGTAGACCTCCACGCCGTCCAAACCCGATGTGTCCCAGTTCTTAAACTCCTCCGGATAAGCCACGATCGAAACGTCTCCGGGAAGCATGAGCAGGCGATCACCATTCGCAGCGCTCACCTCGTTACCATTAATAAAAAGCACGCCACCATGCAGCCCCTGCAACGTCATCGCAGCGGTGTCAAAATCTTTCTCGGCATGCTCGGTCATGATCACAAACTGCAACTGATTCGCTTGAGCCGCAGCGATGATCTCCGAGAAACTGCCTGAGCTGTGCCCGCCGAGAAAAGAGTGGACATGGACCACTCCTTTGTAATCAGTAAACCCACTCGGTTCCGGGACGCGACGTTCGGAATTGAGCTGCTGAATCGACGCACTCAGACGCCGCAGTTTGTATCTGCGATAAACAAATGGAGTCTGCGAAAGGAGCAGAAGCAGGAGTACAACTAAGAGGATGGGGCGCCGGATTTTCTTCACGGATCGGCGGCTAATAATTATGTCTCGCCGCGAAGGGCTTTAAGGTCTTTAATCAGATCGCCGATCGCGTCCTCCGCAAAGAGCACTTTTCTTGCCTTCCAGACGACGCGTGGCGGCTTCAATGTTTCCGGCGAACCTTTGACGATCACAAACAATTCGCCGTAAGGATAGATCGTGTTCAGGATCCTGCGAAACTCGACCACGTTGAAAAATATCACGTAATCAGCCTCGGCCAACTCTTTGGCAGCACTCAAACTCCTGTACTTACGCATGTACTTGTTGAGCTTCGATGCGAGTTGGCTGTAGACCCACCGGTAACGACCCTTCGGTTGCGGATCGGCTTTCAGAACGTCTTCGATGATGCCCCGTTCGCGATCGCCGGCGTCAACGTCGATGACGCGCGACTTAAATACGACCAGCAGCACGTTACGTTTGTCGCGCACCTCGGCAAGAGAATTACCTTCACCAAGTAGCTCCTGCGCTGCTGTGGGGAAGTACAAGAGGAAGAGAAAGACGATGGGGGCTACTGCCTTCATGCGTCAAATAATTCTTTATACAACTTTCGTGGCGCTCTTTGGTGGATGCGGCAGCGCCGGCAGATCATCCTCGACAGGAGCTTGCTGGAGACCGAGTCGTTCGACTCCCTGCGGCGTCAGTGAAATGTAGTCGTTACCTTCCGTTGTGTGACGCACCAGCAGGCGCTCCATCTTTTCGAGATCTTCAAGCGCCCTGACGATATCCGCATTCGCGAAGGTGCTTGTGCTATCGAACAGTTCCCTGGAAAGGATCCGCGTTTGCTGTCGGGCTTGAAAAAAGTCGATTACGTATTTCTCGATCTGTACCAACCGGCGTTTGTTCATTTTTCACCCCATTCTCAGCCACAGATTAACACAGATAAATCCGGATTCTTATCCGTGTCATCCGTGGCTAAAAATGACTTCAAGCTCAACGCGTGGTTGGATATTTGATCCCCAATTGCTCGAGATACGTGTCGTATTTCGACGGGTTGTAATAATACTTCCGCATCTGTTCACGATACGTGTCCATCGTACGCTGATTCATCCAGATCGGCGGCTTATCGTCCGCCGAGATCAGCGGCTGGTACTGCGTGTCTTTTGTTTGAACGTCGCGGAAATAGGTCCATGCCTGTTGCACCAGTTCCGGGTTTGTCAACAAATCGATCAGGGTCATCGCTATCACTTTTGCACCAGCGGTAACGCCTTTGTGTGCGATGGGTGTCGCCATCGCGATCGCGTCAGTCCAGTTGTGACCCGGCAATCCCGGAATGTTCGACGGATAGCGCAGCACAACTGTCGGCACGTTCCATGACACGTCGCCGATGTCGTCCGAACCTCCAATTCGCGCCCGTTGCTCGTCGGTCACCGGTCCGAGGAGCGGAGGCAATTCAGTCAACAAACCCTGCTCTCGTGCTTTCACTTCTTTCTGCAACGCCTTCGCCAGTGTTTGATCGGCGTCGCTCCATTGAGGCATACCAACCTTCTTCATGTTTTCAAACATCGCTTCCGCAACGGGCCGGTTGAAGTGTTGCGGCCATGCTGAACCGAGCACGCGCGAGGTGACGGTCGTGTCGGTCATCATTGCCGCGCCCTGGGCCATGGAGTTGCCGATCTCGCGCAGCTGTTTGATGTGGTCGTAATCGAGCTCGCGGAAGTAGTACCAGACACTCGCCAGACGTGGCACGACGTTAGGTTGATCGCCGCCGTTTGTGATCACATTGTGAGAGCGTTGCTGTAGTCGCAGGTGTTCGCGACGAAAGTTCCAGCCGACATCCATCAACTCGACTGCGTCGAGCGCGCTGCGTCCCTGCCACGGCGCGCCCGCCGCGTGTGCGCTCTCGCCCTTGAACGTATATTCAACTGACACCAGCCCCGTTCCGAAAAACTGTCCCCACGATGTGTTGAGATTGACACCCACGTGCGTAAACAGGACCACGTCCACGTCTTTGAAAACACCGGCGCGGACAAAGAAAGCCTTGCCTGCCACGAGCTCTTCAGCAACGCCCGGCCAGATCTTGAGCGTGCCCGGAAGTTTATGGCGCTCCATTTGTCGCTTCACGGCGATGGCCGCGGTAATGTTGAGCGGTACGCCTGAGTTGTGACCTTCGCCATGACCCGGAGCGCCTTCGACCAGCGGATCGTGATAAGCGACGCCCGGTTTTTGTGATGCTTGTGGAACGCAGTCCACGTCGGAGCCCAGGGCGATGACTGGTTTGCCGGACCCCCACGTCGCCATCCACGCCGTTGGAATCCCGGCGATGCCTTGCTCGATCTTGAAGCCTTCTTTTTTGAGAATACCGGTTAGGTATTTCGAAGTCTCAACTTCCTGAAAGCCGAGCTCGCCAAAACTGAAGACCATGTCGACCATGACCTGCGACTGTTTTGCCATCTTGTCAACATCGGCGACGACGTCCGCTTTGTAATCATCAGCAGGCGAGAAACGCGTGAGCGCCGGACGTGGTTGATATCCAACAAGCAACGCAGCGACGCAGATAACGATCAGAACTACTCGAAAGAGAAAACTACGCATGGTGGGCCTCCTATTAGGTAGGGCGGTACTCCCTGACCGCCCGTTCTGTGAGCAGTATTTGTGACGTAAACACGGGCGGCCACGGAGTGCCGCCCCTACAAACTGTTGGTTAAGAACTCTTTGTAACTAACGGTAATTCGATGAAGCTTGCCTTGCCGGGCGTGTTGTAGATTCGCTGGGTTGCTTTCTTGTAATCCTCCGGCTTGGCCCAGAAGATACTCTTCACAAACGTCTGCGGGTTGCGATCGTACAACGGAAACCAGCTCGATTGAATCTGGACCATGATACGGTGTCCCGGCAGAAACACGTGATTCGCCGTCGGTAATGCGAACCGGTACAACAGCGGCGTATTTGACGCAATCGGTTTCGGAAACTCAAAACTCTCGCGAAAGCGACCGCGAAACACATCGGCAGCAATCATCAATTGGTAACCGCCCATGTTCGATTGTCCCGCGACCTGGTCCGGATAAAGATCGATCAGTTTCACTACCCAATCCGAATCCGTGCCACTCGTGGACGCCATCAGATTAGCGATCGGCTCGCCACTGATCTTCACCGGATCCTTCAAGACGTCCGACGTAAACACGAGCACATCCGGACGCCCGGACTGCTCGCGCTGATCGTCAACCAGCCAGCGCGACCAGCTCGATGCGTCGATCGGCCGCGCGCGAAAAGGTACGGGCTTCGACGGATCCGACACGTACTCTTCATAGCCCGGCGCCGCCGACTTCGCTTCAAAACCCGCGGTCAAACCGGCGTTGAGATATAGCGGCGCCGGTTTTATCGCGCAGCCGTTGTCACAGCCTTTGGGCCACGAAGGTAAACGTAGCCACTTGTTAGTCCCGGTTTCAAAAGCAACCACCGGAGCGACGTCGGCTTTCGGCGCGCCCTCCTTTAAATACTGATCGAGGAACGGACGAAGTATCTCACGTCGAAAGGTCAACGAAGTGTCACTGTTGAACTTGATGGCGCCGAGCGCGCTCCCGTCGCGAATCGACTGTCCGTGATGCCACGGACCAAGAACCAGAAATACTTTATCGTTGTTCGTGTCTTTCGGCTCGATCGCTTTGTACACGGCGATATCGCCGTAGATGTCTTCCTGGTCCCACAAACTGTGAACCAGCATCACCGGTACTTTGAGTGGTTGTTTCGCGAGGATCTTGTCGACTGCCTGTTCCTGCCAGTACGCGTCGTAATTCGGATGCTCGAGTATCTTGCGCCAGAAGCCGACCTGCTCGAGACCGCGTCGACGGCCGAGCTCGCCTGCGGAGCCGGCTTCCATAAACATATCGTAGTCGTCGAAATGGCTGGTCCACCATCTGATCTCGTTGGCTCGCGTCGCCTGTTGATCGTAGATGTAGCTCATGCCCTGCTGGCGAAACGCGCCGTTGTGAAACCAGTCGTCGCCCCTCCAGCCGTCGACCATCGGATTCATCGGCACTGAAACTTTCAACGCAGGGTGCGGATTGATCAGCGCCATCAACGGCAGAAAGCCGTCGTATGAGATCCCGAGAATGCCGACGCGCCCGTTCGACTCGGGAATGTTTTTCACGAGCCAGTCGATCGTGTCGTACGTGTCGGTTGCATGATCCACTTTAGTGGGGTTCAGCGGACCCTGAAGCGGACGATTCATGACGTACTCGCCCTCAGAACCGTATTTGCCGCGAATGTCCTGAATCACGCGAATGTAACCGCCTTCGACGATGACGTCGGTAGCGTTGTCGTAACCATACAGCGCGGAACCGAGATCAGAACTATTCTCGTGACTGGTCAACTCGTCTGCGTTGTACGGCGTGCGCGTCATAAGAATCGGCGCGTTTCGCGCGCCTTTCGGGACGAGGATGACGGTATGAAGTTTTACGCCGTCGCGCATCGGGATCTCGACGATGCGGCGCACGTAGTTGAAACCGGCGTTCGTTGGTTCGAACTTCGACGGCGTTTCGTTTTGGGCGATAACGATTTGGCAGAGAAATAGCGAGATAACGATTACAGACAGTTTCTTCATCTTTGGTTCCTCAGGATTTTTAGCCACAGATTACACAGATTACACGGATTAATGAATATATCTGTGAAATCGGTGTAATCTGTGGCTCAATATTTTACAAACTCAAACTTCAGTCGCACACTCCGATCGGGGCTATTAAAGAACGTTCCAAACTGTCCGCTCGCGAGGTTGTTTTGCACGTCGCGCGGGTTCCAGTGATTCGTGATGTTGAAGATCGTGAATCCGGCGCGTCCTTTATATTTCTTACCGTGGAACGGAATGCTGAGTCCCTTTGTCACGAGCAAGTCGAGCGTGAAGAGTCGCGGAAAACGGCCGCCTTCATTGCGTGGACCAACGAAGTCCTGATTTTCGTTCAGCAATGAAAACGGAAAACCGCTGTGCCAGTCGACAACGGGCGTCGCAACGAAGTCCTTAGGCAGCGCAAACTCACCCCAGAACAGCAAGCGGTTCGGCGCGTCGAAGGGCTGCCTGCCGTATTCGTCCGGACGAATGACGGCGTGTTTCAAATTACCGAAGTAGGTGTTGAAGTCGTTCAGATTACCGCGCGCCTGAGATCTCACGTACGACAAAAAGATGTTGCGACCTTCCTGGAAACGAAAGCGCGCTACCGCCTGCAGCTCGCGATAACGCGAGCGTCCGTTGTTCTGGAGTAACAGGGTAGTGCCAGTTGGCTCTAGTATAAACTCTCTGCGCGTGTTTCGCTCTTCGTAACCGAGTCGAAGCAATAGTCGTTGAGTTAACTGGTGATCGACTTGTAAGTTCCAGGCAAGGCTGTAAGGGTTCTCCGGGTCTTCAGGCGCTGTGTTAATCAACAGACGAGGGCCATCGATCGGCGTCACACCGTCGTTTGCGAAAGTAGTGATGACCAGACTCTGATACTGCTCAAACGATCCGACATTGAGCGGAATCTTGTCGTAGAAGAGTCCGACCCCACCGCGCACAACCGTGCGGTCGCCAGCCGGCGTGAGAGCAAAACCAACACGCGGCGCGAAGTTATTGTTGTTGCCGATGCCGTCGCGGTCGTAACGCAGGCCGAGATCGAGCACGACTCGCCGGTTCACGCTCCATTTGTCCTGCACGAATAACGAGTATTCATTCTGCGATCGCTCGAGAATGCCCGCGCCCGCAAAATCGATCAGTTGATGTGTGGTGTCATCAGCCCGCAGGATGCGCACCGGATTACTTCGATCGGTGCCGTCGAAAGAAGTGCGACTGAAGTTGAACCCCGCTTTGAACGCATGGGAGCCGCGCGGCGCGAAATTGAAGACCTCGAGCCACTCGTAGCGCCGGCTCTCTCGATGTTGTCGATTAAACCAGCCGCCAAAGTTTCGGTCGGGAGTTATCTCATACGGTGCGCCGCTGTTGCCGAAGATGTCGCCGTCAAACTGTTTTACGCTGAAACTCGATTGCAGCAACGCGCCTGACCTGGACGTCGCATGCTCGTTGAAAGCGACGAACCAGCCGCGTTGGTGGAAGTTCGCGGTAGTGTCAGACGGATTGAAAGTATTGAGATTGGAGTAGTCAAGCTTCTGCGGAAAGATCGAGAAGCTGGCAGTCAGTCGATTGTTGTTATTAACGACGTAGTCGAGACGTGAGAACGAGTCAAAGCTTTCGCGCTGGATGTCGCGCTGATGCTCTTCGAGCGCTTCGAGGCTCGGCACGTTCGTGCGCACGAAACGATATTCGACGCTCTGAAAAAAGAAGAGCTTGTCTTTTTTGATTGGACCACCGACAGCGATTCGTGGCGTGGCGGCGCCGATGCCGTAGATCTTGCCGTCGCGCCAGCGTGGCCTTGGCAGGGTTCCGGTAATCAGGTAACGCCAGTCATTATTGCCTGAGCGCGTCTCGATCGTCGTCACCGCGCCCGTGAACTTCCCAAACTCCGATGAGTACGGATTCGAGTGAACCTGGACTGTATCGACGGCCTCGAGCGGCAGCTCAATCGCAGGCGCGCCGGTGACTGGATCGGTGACGTTCAAACTCGACACGAGAATCCCGCTCTGGGTCGGTCGCGTGCCCTTGATGTTCAAATTGCCGTCCGGACCACGCACGACGCCGGGCAGTAACGGCAGCGCGTCCTGAAACTTCTGATCGATCAACGGCGCGTCTCGCAAAGCCTGGGTGGTGATGACGGAAGGCGTGGTTGACTCGGTTTTGCTCGCGTCGGTTCGATCATCGGTGACAGTCACGTTCTCGGTGAGTGGCACCGGTTGTAAAAGAATGTCGTGCTCGACCGTTGCTTCAATCTGAACACTCAGTTTTTTCTCGTATTTTTTGAAGCCCGAGAACTCGACCGTCACGAGGTATTCACCCGCGACGAGACTCGGAAAGTCGTATTGACCTTCCAGGTCGGTAACACTCTGAAGTTTTTTCTCGCCTAATCGCTCGCCGCTGAGGATAACGGCGACGCCCGGAAGAACCCGGCGTTGGTCGGGAATGTCGGCGACGACTCTTCCTCTAATGTTCCCGCCTTGTGCCGCTGTTACGGTCGAAATTAGTCCGGCTAAAAAAAATGTGACCAGAAGTGCATTAAAAATACGCGTTATCCGGTAATGCTGATTTTTGTTCATTTGCGTCGCTGGTGCGAATTGACTTTGAGACAGCAAAGTCCCAACAGACCGACTCACCATAATCTTAATTAAATAACGAGGAGACCTTGATGAAGAGCATTATAGGCGCTTTTACCATGGCATTGTTGATTGTGTGTCTTGTTTCCCCCGGCCTGGTTTCCGCTGGCGCGGAGGGTGCGACTGCCGCCGGTTCGTTCAAGTTTGCGCTGGAAGATGGCGAAACGAGATATGTAGAATTTAAAGCTACCGAACTGGCTGACGGTCAAGGCTCGGGTGAGATGACGCTTAGCGATCCCGTGGCCGTCCCCGTTGCCGACCCGGATAATCCGGACAAGGGTCAAACCCCGGGTATGATCGTACGGGCGAAGATTGATTGTATGGATACCAGTAAAAATACGGCGATCGTGGGTGGAGAGATTTTTGACTCGAATGTGCCCAGTGTAATTGGACAACGCGTGCTGATGGTGGTCGAGGACAACGGCACCGAAGGCGAGAAAGACAAGCTTACGTGGGGTGTCTATCAGTTGCCAGGAAAGTGGACACCGACTGACGCCGAAGTGGAAGACGACAAAGGTGCGAGCCTGACCTGGCTGGCAACCGATGCTGAGGTCAAGGATGAAAGGGGAATCCAGATGCCGCTGAACAAGCTCGTGCAGTGCAGGTTCTTCCCGGGCGCCGCGTATGATTTCCCAGAGATCAAATATGCGGGTGGCGATCTGGAAGTACACTCCAGGTAAAACAAGAACCTAAAGCCAGAACAAGTCAGTTAGTCATTAACAAGTCAGAAAAAGAACAAGCCAAAAAAGAACAAGTCAGAAAAGAATAAGTCAAAAAAGAACAAGTCAAAAAGAACAAGCCAAAAAGAACAAGTCAGAAAAAAGGACAA
>DATENQ010000011.1:0-9804 GCA_035275005.1 Pyrinomonadaceae bacterium
AGGCGAAGTGGATACGTCCTGGTTCATCCCTGTCAAAACTAACAGTATCGCTGCGGTCGCCACGGCGTAACCTGAAAAGCCTGCCATGAAATACTTTTCAGCATTAGCCGTTGGAATTCTTTTGATGATTGGTCACCAGGCCGAGCCTAACGTCACGCCTGATTCGGTCCTCGCCGAGTTGAAAACCGGAAACGCGCATCATGCGGAGCATCATTATCAACATCCGCACGAGACGCTCGCACGTCAGCGGGAACTGGTCACCGGACAACATCCTCACGCCGAGATCCTCAGTTGTGCTGATTCACGCGTGCCGCCGGAGATTATTTTTGATCAGGGCCTCGGCGACTTGTTTACCGTCCGCGTCGCGGGAAACGTCGCGACAGATATCGAGATTGGAAGCTTGGAATACGGCGCCGAGCATCTGCACATTCCTTTGCTGGTCGTACTGGGCCATGAAAGCTGCGGCGCCGTAACCGCGGCTGTCCAGGGCGGCAACACTAAAGGCCATATCGCCGCGCTCGTTAGTCTCATCAAGCCCGCAGTAGATAGTAGCCACGGAATGCCCGGTGATCCGGTCGCGAACGCAGTTCGTAGCAACGTCCGGCTAGTGGTCCAACAACTCCGCTCATCGACTCCGATTCTTTCCGAGCTAGTTGCTCACGGCAAACTCAAGATTATTGGGGGAGTCTATTCACTCGAGACTGGCGAAGTGACGTGGTTGAGTGACTAGCTCTGCTGCTGTCGCCACTAAGATGCCACGGGCTTGTCCCGTGGAGTATCACGCGAAGGATTCACGTTCCCCAGCTAAATAGCAGAGACCGTGAGACTCCACGGGACAAGCCCGTGGCAGACTTGCTACTTCAGGGTTTTCAACGTTCAAGGTCACAAATTGTGATCTTGAAGAAAACCTGAGGAACGAACATTAAGTACCAACCTAACGCTTTAACCGAGCATGGAATCCTAATGCTCTCAAGCGTGTTAATATTGACGACATGATTGCCGGACTATTGTTGATCCTTGCGGGACTGCTGATTGCTATCTTCAGCGGGCCGATAGCACGATTCCATATAGCGATGAACAGGCGATTGCTGGGCGTGGAATTGCCGTTTGAGTGGTCGAAGGCTGCCGGCGTTATCGTTGGCGCCCTCCTTTCGTTCTCGGGCCTATTGAAACTGTTACGGCTCCCGACCATCTGAGCAGCACACGCTTATTAGCAACCAACGTGACAACTCCACGGGGCAAGCCCGTGGCGATCCCTGCGTCTCCAAAGCCTTCAATGTTTAAGATCACAAATTGTGATCTTAAACGTGATTCTTTGCCACCATTCCAGCCGTGGCGGTGTTAACCCATCGAACCACTTTCATTTGGTGAACCAAGCCAAGACTAAGTACGTAAAGACCCTCCGGAGGACCGAGATCGATGCAAACGTTCCTACAGGACTTGAAATACGCGCTGCGTATGCTGAAAAAGAATCCAGGCTTTACCACTGTAGCGATTCTGACGCTCGCGGTCGGCATAGGCGCCACTTCCGCCATCTTCAGCGTTCTCAACTCAGTCCTGTTAAGGCCGCTGCCTTATCGGCAACCCGGTCAACTCGTCCGCGTCTATAGCGAATTTCCCACCATGAAGCTCCAGAAGTTCTGGCTCTCACCTCCCGAACTGCTCGACATTCAGCGTGAAGCGAAATCATGGGAAGCAATCGGCGCCTGGGCCCCGGGCAGTCCGAACGTCGGTACTGACAGTGAGCCACTGCGAGTCACGTCCGCCGCTATTACCCGCAGCTTGATCGACGTGCTGGGAGTGCAACCGCAACTCGGTCGCAACTTCACTGAAGAGGAAGACCGCAATAACGGACCAAAAGTCGCGCTCATTTCGCATGGTCTCTGGCAAAAGGGTTTTGGCGGAACAAGTGACATCATCGGCAAACAGATTCAGGTCAACGCGACGGCAACCACTGTTATTGGTGTGATGCCCCTCAATTTTGCATTCCCTCCCGGAAGCAACGATCAGGTCGATCTCATCGTGCCTTTTCAATTCGATCCTGCCAACCCGGGTAATCGTGGTTCTCACTTTCTGTCGGTGATCGGCAGGTTGAAACCCGGCGTGACTACCGAACAAGCGATGAGCGAAATGACGAGCTTGATGGCCGGCTGGAAGAGTGAGGGGCGCGCACAGCATTTACTCAACCAGCCAAATCACCCGGTGATCATGTTGGGTCTCCACGAAGACGTTGTCGGTTCAGTTCGCAAAGCCGTTTGGCTGCTGATGGCCGCGGTTGTTTTTGTTCTGCTCATCGCGTGTGTGAACGTTGCGAACCTGTTGCTGGCCCGCGCGGAATCACGTCATCGTGAGTTTGCAGTCCGCCTCGCACTGGGAGCCGGCTTAAAACGAATGGTGCGGCAATTCATCGCCGAGGGATTCGTGCTGGTTTCAATCGCTTTAATTCTCGGAATCGCGCTCGCATTCGTGGGGCTCAAGGTCCTGTTACTGTTTGCGCCTGATAGCGTGCCGCGCACGGAGGAGATTAGCGTCGGTCTTCGCGTACTCGGGGTTACCATCGCGGTTGCGATCGTTGTTGTTTTTCTATTTGGTCTCGCACCGCTGGTGCAAGTCAGTGAACGTAACCTGGCTAACTGGATTCGCGGCGCCGGGCAGCGCGCGATTCGCGGAGGTGGCCAGGCGCTTCGCAAGGGCCTCGTCGTCGCGGAGATTGCCCTCGCAGTGGTCCTCGTTATCGGCTCGGGCCTGATGATTCGTGCTTTCTGGAAGTTGCAACAAGTCAACACCGGCTTCGATCCGGCGGGTGTCGTCAGCTTCAACCTGAATCTTCCGAGAGTTAAATACGACCCCGCCCAACGTCTGCAGTTTGTAGACTCGCTCCAGCAAAAACTCAGCGCTACTCCCGGCGTGGCCTCCGTCTCCATAGCAGGTGGACTGCCTCCATTACGACGCATCAATGCTAACGACACCGAGATTGAAGGTTACCAGCAAACACCCGACAGCCCGGCGCAGAACGTCGATTACTGGAATGTCGTTGGTAACGACTACTTCAAGACGATGAAGATCCGTTTGTTGGAGGGACGCACCTTTGAATCGCAGGACGACAACCCCAACGCGATGCCGGTTGTGGTGGTAAACCAGGCGCTCGCGAAAAGATTCTGGACGGGCAGTCCGATTGGCCGGCGTGTGAATCCAGGGTTTCAAGATCCGAAAGTCTGGTGCACGATCGTCGGCGTGGTTGAAGACACCAAGAACGCCGGTATGGATAAGCCCGCTGGTCCGGAGCTCTATTTTCAGGTACGACAAGTGGCGAATCAGTTCCTCGGCGCGAACATAAATTTTGTTGTCCGCGGCACGAATGATTCGACGCGACTGGAAAGCTCGATTCGCAATGTCGTTCGTGAACTGGATTCGACGCTGCCGGTCTACAATCTTTGGTCCATGGATGAAGTGGTGTCGAAGTCGATGGTCCAACCACGCTTCCTCGCGCTGCTGCTGGCGACGTTTTCCGGTATCGCGTTGTTCCTGGCGGCGATCGGTATTTACGGCGTGATGGCTTACTCGGTGGCGCAGCGCACGCAGGAGATCGGAGTGCGAATGGCGCTCGGAGCGCGACCCCTTCACGTGCTGCGACTCATCTTCGGACAGAGCATCGGCATGTTGCTCATCGGCATGGGTATCGGGTTGCTGGGCGCAGTTGGACTGACAACATTCATGCGCACACTATTGTTCGAGATAACGGCTACTGATCCGCTGACCTATGTAAGTGTGATTGGGTTACTGACGGTCGTCGCATTGCTGGCGTGCTACATCCCGGCGCGTCGCGCAGCGAAGGTCGATCCATTGATTGCGCTGAGATACGAATAGAGGTGAAGATTACGGCGTTGCTGCGAGCGTGTCGGGCAATGTCCGGGTAACGCGAAGTCGTCGATAAGTTTTTCTCCTCACGTTGAGAGTAGAACGTTTACACGATCCGGTGCTTCTTGTAGACTGTCTTGCCAGCTCGAATCCTCAAATGGCAGGAGAAATCATCGATGTTTTCCCCCCGCAATGCCCAGACCATTGCCTTACTGTTAACTGCTTCACTCTTCTTAGGAATTCCAGGTAACGGGATTCAACCACTCAATGCTCAGACAAGCGCAAATAAACAGGCGAAACCTACTGAAGCCGCGAAGCAAAAGCGAGACTATTCACAGGAAGCAGTAGTCGTTGAACAGTTGAGTACTGTCTACCGCTTTGAGCGTGACGGCACCGGACAGCGCGAATCGACTCTGCGCGTGAGAGTCCAAAGTGACGCCGGTGTCGAACGCTTCGGACAACTGGCTTTTGAATATAGCTCCGCCAATGAAAAACTCGACATGGATTACGTGCGTGTGCGCAAAGCCGATGGCACTGTCGTGAACGCCGTTGCGTCTGATATCCAGGATCTATCCGCGCCCGTCGCTCGTGAAGCTCCGGTTTATACCGATCTCAGACAGAAGCATGTAACTGTTCCCGGTCTACGCCCCGGCGACGTGCTCGAGTATCACATGGTCTGGAATGTTTCCACGCCAATGGCCCAGAACCAATTCTGGCTCGAGCATTATTTTGTGACGAAGAATCTCATCGTGCTCGACGATCAATTGATCGTAAACATTCCCGTCGCAAGTAAAGTGAAGTTGAAAACTGAACCGGGCTTTGAACCCGCTATTAAAGAAGATAACGATCGGCGTGTCTATCTCTGGAAACACTCAAACCTGAAACCAGCCAGCGAAGAAGAGGAGAAAGAAAAGGAACAAACGGGCCCGGACGATGCGCAAAGCGAAGAGATTGAATTTCATCCGCATGTGCAGTTGACTACTTTTCAGAGCTGGGAGGAAGTGGGCCAGTGGTATGCGAATCTGCAAAAGGATCGCATAGTCCCTGACGAAAAAATCAAAGTTAAAGCAGAGGAAGTAACCCACGGACTACAGACCGAGAAGGACAAGGTCCGCGCACTCTATGAATACGTTGCCAAGAACTTCCGCTACGTGAGCCTTTCGCTGGGCCAGGGGCGATATCAGCCACATCCGGCCGCCGACGTCATGGTCAATCAATATGGCGACTGCAAAGACAAACACACATTGCTTGCCGCGATGCTGGCCTCAACTGGTATGCGTGCGTATCCAGTGCTGATGAACTCTTCGCGAAAGCTTGACGACGACATTCCTTCACCCGGTCAATTTGATCACGTCATCAGTGCCATTCCCCTGGGCAACGAAACGCTCTGGGCTGACACAACCGCGGAAGTGGCGCCGGCCGGATTGTTGTCGCCGGCTTTGCGCAACAAGAAGGCGTTGATGATTCCCACGGCTGGTCCAGCGCACCTGGAAACCACACCCGCCGTACCTCCATTTTTGTCCACCGAGCTCATCTCTATCGAGGGCATCGTTGACGATCTCGGCAAGATCTCTTTGCACACTCGCATGGTTCTGCGCGGCGACGCGGAGATGTACATGCGCATAATCTTTCGCCGCACGCCCAGGAGCGACTGGAAAGACCTCGGACCTATGTTAAGCATCGTGGGCGGCCTTCCCGGCGAAATTACCGACATCAAGACAACTGATATCGCCGACCTCGATAAGCCGTTTGAAATTGAGTTCAACGTCTCCCGAAATGATTTTCTCGACTGGTCGAGCAAGAAGCTCAAGGTTGAGCTTCCTTTTCCGCCGTTGAGAATGTCAGGCCTTACCAGCCGCAAAGCCGGCAGCACGAAACCGATCGATCTCGGGGTACCAATTGACATCTCTTATCGTTTGAAACTCACCTTGCCGAGCAAGTACCAGGCACGATTGCCTGTGCCTCTGAAAGTGACGCGCGACTATGGTGAGTATGTTGCCGACTACAAGCTCGATGGACAAACGCTTACAGGTGTGAGATCGCTTCGTCTGCGACAAGCCGAGCTGCCGGCTGAGCGTCTGCAGGACTATCGCGCGTTCGCAGCAGCCACCAAATCTGATGCGGCGCAGACGATGTCTTTGGAAACTGAAGTCGCCGGCGGTCCGACAATTCCCGACTCAGTTAAAACTGAGGATCTCCTGCAGACGGCGGAATCAGCAGCGAAAAACGGAAATTATGCGATGGCCGAGCAATTGCTCAAACGTATCCTTGAAAAGGAGCCGAAACATAAAACCGTCAGGCGAAACCTGGGTTTCACGCTTGCAGAACAACACAAGTTTCCGGAAGCCATCGAGGTCTTGAGCGAACAGATAAAGATCGATCCGTTTGACGACTACTCATACAATGCCCTGGGCCGTATCTACTGGCAACAAAAAGACTTCACCAGGGCCGAACAAGCCTTTCGTAAACAGCTTGAAGTAACTCCATTGGACCAGAACGCGCATTCCAACCTCGGAGAGATGCTGGTCGAGGCAAAAAATTACAAAGAGGCAATTCCGGAACTCGAGCGAGCTATCTCGCTGAGTCCGGAAGACGAGGAGCTTCAAGTGAGTCTGGGCCGCGCTTATTTGAATTTAGGAGAAACTCAGAAGGCAATCGCGGCTTTTGAACAAGCGGTCAAACTGGATCGCAGTCCGGAAACTTTGAATAGCGTCGCCTATATTCTTGCCGAGAAAGGCGTACAGCTTGAAAAGGCACAGCAGTATGCGGAGTCGGCAGTTACGTCCGTTTCGAACGAGTTGCGCAACGTAGAGACAGCTAATCTCACGATCGATGATCTCGATAACGTCACTTTACTGGCTGCTTACTGGGACACGCTCGGTTGGGTCCATTTTCAGAAGGGGAATTTGGATGCGGCCGAGAAATACATCCAGGCGGCGTGGGGCCTGCTACAACATGGCGAGGTGGCCTATCACATAGGAATGATTGCGGAGAAGCAGGGCAGGAAAGACGAGGCGATTCGCCGGTACGCGCAAGGCGACGCGGTGCTTGACTCTTCGCCGGAAGCTCGCGAGAGTTTGTTGAGACTGGCGCCGGTCGATTCAATTCAGAAACTGTTGAATGTTGCCAAGTCTGAGTTGCGTGATTCCAACGTTCTCAATCTGGGCCAGCTCATGCCCACTCTCAAGGCGCCTGCTGAGGCGGAGTTCTACGTTGTCTTTGGTCCCGATTCAACGCAGGCGGCAAAAGTGATCGACGTTAAATTCATCAAAGGTGCTGAGAGTCTCAAACCGCTGGCACTGCAACTGAAGACAATCAAGTATCAACTCGTCTTTCCCGACAGCTCACCGACGAAGATCGTTCGTCGCGGGGCCTTGTTGTGCCTGCCAAAGCCTGGCGGCTGCAGCTTCACGATGATTGGTCCTGATCTAATAACGTCAGTTGATTAATTAACCACAGACTTACACAGACGATCTCTTCAAGGCTTGCCGTCTGAACTTATTGATGCGGAGCCAAAGAAGACGTATTTGATTTCCGGGTAGCGCGCCTGGATGTTGGCTTCCAACCGCCGCACGGCCTTTCTTACATCGACTGCGGAAATGCTGTCGTCGAAGCGCAGCTCAATCGCGAGCAGCACGGTGCGTGGGCTCTGATAGATCGTGTGCAGGTGTTGGACGTGGGCCACATCTTCGTCGCCTTCGACTATTGCCCGCAGATTTTCCAGCGTCTTATGATCGACGCCCTCACCGATCAGCAAGCCCCTGCTCTCGTAAACCATGACGACCGCAATCGTGCAGAGCAGCATGCCGATCGCGACCGACGCGGCTCCGTCGAAGTAGGGCTGATGTAAAGACTGGCTGAGGAAGATACCAAGCAGGGCGATTGCGAGCCCGGTTAGTGCCGCCGAGTCTTCCAGCAGGACTGAGAAGCTGGTCGGATCTTTGGTGTTGTGGATCACTTCGAACACGCCTCTGCCACGGCGCTCTTTGCTGAACGCCTTCCAACCGAAATACCAGGTGATACTCTCGAACACGGCCGACAAACCAAGGACGATGTAGCTCCATTTCGCTTCTTCAATTGGTTTCGGATTCGCGAGATGTGTGAGTCCTTCATAAACAGACATGCCGCCGCCGATGCCGAAGATGAGCACTCCGACCATGAGTGTCCAGAAGTAGAGTTCGCGTCCGTGACCGAATGGATGTTCCCGATCGGGCGGTTTGCGGCTATTGCGAATACCGAGCAGTATCAGTGCGCCGTTGCCGGTATCCACGAGTGAGTGGATCGCCTCTGAGAGCATGGCTGAGCTGCCTGAGAAGGCTGCGGCAAAGAACTTCGTCGTTGCAATCGCGAGGTTTCCGAGTATTGCCGCAACGACGGCGGTTTTTGCCTCCTGTGCCACTTAGCTCACCCATCTCGAATTCTAACACGCGTATCGTGAGTGGCAGGCCTTGCTTCAAAAGTAGGATCGCACAACGATCTCGGACTCTTGAAGTAAGCGTCAGTTTTTAAGCTCAATCAACAGGTTAACGATCGAGGTCTGGCGATTTGGTTTTTCCTCTGTTTCGATGTTGGGTAATGGTTTTCCTTGTGACTGTCGTTCGTTGGTGATGCGCGTCGTTATTTCACGCGCCTCGTCACGGAAAAATCGAGTGGCGTAACTCCGATCGTAAACCTCGCCGCTTTTCAGTCCCCATCTCTTGCTGAGCGTAGCAGCATCGTCGGATGTGAAGCCTTTAAACTCGACTGTACCCATCCGGTATTGCGGGCCTTCATTGACCTCGACCTTGAAAGTCACTTTCTGCGTTGCATCTTCGAATTCAGGGGTGGGATTGAAGCGTACCAGGATGTGCCCATGATTTGCGTAGCCGTCCTTGATCTCGCTCAAGCCCTTGTCAAACTTCTTCCCGTTCGCGACTTCGCCTGGTTTCATGCCTAACGCATCATCAAGCTCTTTGGCCGATAACACCTGGTTCCCGGACCACTCGGTCTTTGCCCACGAATACTTCGCGCCTTCGTCGACCGGTATGGTTAAGTCGACTCCTTCACAGCCGGCGCTCTTCTCAGGCTTGGCGACCGGCGCTCCGAATGATGCGCGCAGGTGGCCCAGCTCCCGGTAGATTGGATAAAGACCATATTGGGGAAAAGTCTTCGACGATTGGCGGGAGTATTCCTGGTCCATCGAGCTGCGCGTGGCTTGAATGAGTTTTTGTTCCGGTACGTTCTGCGCGCCGGGAAAGTGAAGCGTGCAAATCTTCATTGGCACGCCTTCGACGCGAAACAGGTGTTCGTGTTCGGTGAGGTTGTATTCCACCCGGCCCGGCAGCTTGCGTTCATCGAGGAGGTTCTGAAGCGCTTTCTTGATTGCTTCGTTGGTGTTGCCGATGTCGGGCGCCGAACCGTTGAAAGCGGGAACCTCGCGCACGACCGCGGCAGCCAGTTCTTCGTCGGTGAACCAGATGAAGTTATCGAAGACGACTGGTGACGATTGGCCTTTGATTTCTTCAAGCTGAAACGTGATCGTCACGTTGGCGCCGGCGTTTCGGGTGCGAACTCCGACTTTTTTGAAAAGACCGCTGCTCACCAAACGTTCAGCCGCTGCGTCAAGTGCTTCAACCGAAAACGAGTCACCAATTTTTAGACCACTGGTGGCAATGACCGTCTCTGTGGTTAAAGTCTGAAGACCTTCAGTCTCGAGTTTGGCAATTTTTTGTCCGGCCTGGGCAAAGATGGCGGTGGTTATGAGAATGCTCACACAGATCGCTGACAGAACACGGTTCGCTGTCATTCGGGTTTATTCACCTCGCTCATTCGGGTTAATCTGCGTCAAACTCCCGGAGATTATTTGGAACTATAGCAAAGCTGGGAGGGGTATGTTGAAAAACTAGAGGGGGCGCTGTCCGCTTCGCGGACCTATTGTAGGGGCGGCACTCCGTGGCCGCCCGTGCT
>DATENQ010000012.1:0-9325 GCA_035275005.1 Pyrinomonadaceae bacterium
TTGGTGCAGGGAGCATCAGTGCTGCACTTCACTTGAAGCGAAACAATAGACCTGCGGAGAAAAAAGCCGGCGATGTTTGGGCCAGGCCGGGAATGCAGGTGACGTTCAGAGCTGAACTAATGCCGGGACGCGATCGGCACCAGCGCACATTTACCGTAAAGGAACTTCTCGCCAGCGGACGCGTGTCGCTCCACGGCGTCGACGGTGAACACGCTGAAAAGGAATTTGAGCCAGTTCAGTTCGATCGACCGGTTTATTAAGTCACCACTCGTAAACCTTACCCGGTTCCATCACACTCAATTTCGGAATATTCAAGGCAGCGAGTTGGGCGACGATCTCGTCGCGATAGGTAGGTTTGATGTGGACGGCCATGATGTCCATGCCGTTGTGATTGAGTTTCTTCAGCTCGTGGCCCAACGAGGCGGGTGTGAAGTGACGCGAGACTTCAGCGAGCTTGGCCATCCGATCCGGAAACGAAGCTTCGATCAATAAAGCATCCAGTCCCTTCATTTCGTTGACAATCTTCCAGAACTCTTCCGTCTCCGCAGTGTCAGAACTAAAAGCGACGCTCTTTTGCCCGTCTGAAACTACCAACCCAACTGTCGGCACAATGTGATTCACAGGCACTGCGACAACACTAAGGTGGGCCACAGAGAACGGTTTGCCGATCGGAATCGGAATGTATTCCATCACTGGACCATAGTCGTTTCTCAAGTCTGAAAAACGCGGATAGACATTCCAGTTAAAAACATCGCGCTCGAGTAAACCGATCACTTCCTCAGTAGCGTAAATCCGCATCGGTTCTTTCAGAGTCGGATAAAGATCGTCGATGAAGATTGGCAGGCTGGCGATATGGTCCAGGTGCGGGTGAGTGATGATGATATCTTTAACTTTGGACCGCTGCTCGTTAGTCAGAGCGATAGCGATACTGCCTGCGTCAACCGCGACGCAGTCGTCGATTAGAAAGCAAGTCAAGCGTTGCTCGAGGTTTGCTACGCCCTGAGCATCGAAAGTGCTGGGTAGAAGTTGGATTCTCACGAGCTTTCAGCTCTGATGAAATGATCCTTGCGCAATCGCGCCAAGTATAAGCCAGAAACCAGACAGGCAGCGAGCATTAACTAGCGGGCCCGAAACTCATTAATGAGGCCCTGTAATGCATGCAGGTAAGCGGCTTCCTGCGCTAGCACGTCCTGGCTCGCGGAGTGCGCGCCTCTCGAAACCCGACTGCGATGGAACGCCAGCTCACTTGCAAGTTGGTTAAATCGCATACGCGCCCGCCAACCCTTAACGCCGCTTTGAGTGAGGGCATTGAATGACGATCCCATCCTACCGGCAATCGAACACAGTTGTTTGTACTCTTCCGGCGTGAAAAAGCCACGTTCGAAATCCATCACGAGAAACTCGCGCACGACTTGTCCTTCGCGTCGCAGCGCCAGCGAGATCACGATGAGCATGATGAAAAACGCCGGCACCATCACGAGTATGTAAATGATTATGAACACGCCACCGCCGCCAAAGACTGCCGAAGCATTCCAAAGACTGTGCATGAATATAGCCATCAACAAGCCGATGATCGGAGTGATTACTTTGATCGCGATGTTTGTTGACTGGCGTGACAGGCCTAAGCCAATTCCTGTCAAGCTGGTGAACAACGGATGAGAGAACGGCGCGAAGAATCCGCGTAAGATGAAAGTCGCTGTCAACGCTTCGCCACCACCCGTCGCGGCTGCCTTGCCGTAGTAAAGAATGTTCTCGGACATCGCGAAGCCCAACGCAGCAAGCGAGGCATAGACGATGCCGTCGACGACCCCGTCGAATTCGTCTTTTCTCCAAAAGAAGAGAATGAAAAGAATCAGCGCCTTTCCGGTTTCTTCGACGATGGGCGCGGAGACGACAGCGGCGAACGCTTCGCCCGCCTGGGCGTTCGTGAGTAGAGCTATGATGCCGCCGCTAATTGTATTGAGCAGGAACGCCAGGAAAGTAGCGATAAAAGCGCCCCAGAAGAAAGCAGTGGCCAACATCCAGAGTGGCTCTGCTTCGTAACGATCGATCCATAAGACCAGCACGATGTAAATCGGAACGGGAATCGTCGCAGTCACAAAGCCGAACAGCAGCGCGATGGGTCCGGTTTCGATACCGATCAGAAGCAAGACCAGCAGGCCCAAAAACACGGCGATTAGAATCGCCACCATGGCCAGTACGAGCCTGATGGCGCTGATCTGCGGTGGCGTTTTGATGACGATGACCGGGGGCAGTGGGGTGCTCATAAGGAACGGCAGTATAGGTCAGCGGGCGCAGGTTTGGCCACGACCACCGTCGATCGAGTACGTAGCGCCGGTGATCCACGAGGCCCGATCGGACGCGAGAAATAGAATCAGATCCGCGACTTCCTCGGGGCGTCCTGTGCGTCCCAATGGGTGTGTCGTTTTTGAGTGTTCGAGAAACGCAGCGTAGGCGTCGTCGTTCATGCCGCCGCGTTTGTGAATTTGTGTGACCACGACGCCGGGATTAACGGCGTTCACTCGCACGCCTTTCGATGCCAACTCGAGCGACGCGCATCTGGTTAACTGGTCCAACGCCGCTTTCGAGACGCAATAAGCCAGCACGCCCGGAAACGCGCGCAGACCAGTGACGCTCGAAACGTTCACGATATTTCCGCGTCGCTCAATCAAACTCGGTAGAGCTTTTTGCATTAACTGGAAGACCGCACGCACGTTGACGTCCATCATGTCGTCCCAGGCTTCCAGGGAGGTGTTCTCGATGGTGCCGTTGCTGAGGTGACCAGCGGCATTCACCAGAATGTCGATGCCGCCGAATGCTTCGAGCGCACGTTTCACCGCCCGCTCTGCTTCCTCTACCTCGGAAAGATCGGCCTGGATCGTTAAAACTTCGGCGCCAGTTTCCCGAATCTTCTTTTCGACTTCGCTA
Source organism: Pyrinomonadaceae bacterium (assembly GCA_035275005.1). Taxonomy (GTDB): domain Bacteria; phylum Acidobacteriota; class Blastocatellia; order Pyrinomonadales; family Pyrinomonadaceae; genus PSRF01. The sequence goes on from DATENQ010000012.1 coordinate 2,929, forward strand.
AGCGCCTCCGTCTTTCGACCCACACCGACTACCTTCGCCCCCGCGTTCGCAAACGCGATCGCGCAGGCGTATCCAATTCCCGACGTAGAGCCCGTCACAAAAGCCACTTTGCCCGTGAATTGTTTCTCGTTCATTGTTTGTTCCTTGGTTCGTATGTTGACAGCGCAATCCTAAAAAGCCGACTATTATGACCCTGAGGGCCTTGTGAGGTCATCCCCCCGGACGCTGTGTCACAGTCTTAGTTGATTTAGACGTGGGAAACAACCCAGCCGATCAATTCTTTCCGAAAAACTCGCGATCTCATTCGCGTTCACATGCGCGGACGCGTATGCCGTCGAGTGTGGGATATTTGATCTCCGCCATCCTTATTGCTGTCGGGGTGTTTTTTGGACTCTGGTGGATTCTCGTCAGTGGTGGTGATGAAGCGCCATGGCTCCCCGCGGGCCTGGCAGCGAGTGTTGTTCTGTTGGTGGCGTTGTCGGCCCGCGAAGTACTGATGCGGCGCGCATGGACGCGTTACCTGTTAGAGCACGGCATTAGCGAAAGACCGTCGAGCCGTTCGCGCTCGAGTAGTCGCAGTCAAAAGCGGGGATTCTCTTCATCGTTTCACTCGGCTGCGTTGCGTGCGATCCAGAAACAGTCGTCCGCGGCTGACGCTCCCAGCTCAACGCCGGAGATGCACCTCGACGTGGCCCAACTCTGCCACGACTATCTGGCAAGCACTGACGAAGCGATCAAATCAGGTAGTTATGGCAGCGAGAAGGGGATCGCGATGCGCGCCGGTCAGGAACGCGTGCGCGCACTGCACCGGCATCACCTGCTGATATGGGCCAGGGCACATTCTCAGTCGTTGACACGCGAAGCTCAACAGCGCGCGCGTCACTTCGATAAGATCGAGACCGCTACCAGGGCCATCGAATGCCTCGACTCAGTATTAAAAATTTATCCAGACGAAGCCGAGCTCAGCGAATCGAAAGTTGCACTGGCGGAGTTCATTGCGTCCGTGAAAGTTGCACACTGGATGGAGTTGGCTGAACGTTCAGCTTTTAAGCGGCACTACCGGCGCGCGATCGACCGTTATCGTGATGCCCTCTTCTATTTGAATCAGGACGTAGTGAAAGAGGAAGTGCGCATCGCCGGCACGGAGAAAATCGAGGGCGAGATTGCGAAGCTGCAGGCGCGGTTGCGAGATTCTGGTCCAGAACAGCAAGCATGATTGCTCAAAAGTGCCCGAAATGTGGGAGTTCACGCATTCGGCGAGGCTATAAAAGGACGCCTCTGCCCATGCGTCTGGTTGGCATCTACCACCTTTTGTGCGATCATTGCAATTTGCTTTTCACGGGTTTTGTGGTGCCTGGCACCTTGCGCCGCCGGAGCAAACAGCGACGGCATAAACGTATCGAACAGCACAGTGAATCGCCGATTTCCTCTCAACAAAATTAGGATTCTTATGAACATTCAGCGATCGTTCTGCCTATTCCTTGTCGTGGCCTGCGGTATGCTGGCTGTAGTTCAGGCGCAGCAGTCGCAAGGCAAAACTCAGAAGGCGCGGCCGGCTAAGCAGGCAAGCCAGCCTTATCTGCTTGGTCCAGGAGATGTTGTTGAGGTCAAAGTTTTCGGCCAGGATCTCAGCTCGAATGCTCAGGTTGATGCTGACGGAAATCTAAGCTCGTTGCCATTCCTCGATCCGATTCTCGCCAGATGCCGCTCCGAACGGGAACTTCAAAAAGACATTACCTTCGCTTACAGCCGCCTGATCAAAGAGCCCCAGGTAAGCGTGCGGATTGTGGAGCGGAACAGCCGTCCACCAGCTTCTATTTCCGGTGCGGTTCGCCAGAATGGAAAAGTGCCGGTGCTACGTAAGCCGCGTCTAAATGAAGTCATCGCAGCAAGTGGCGGCTTTACTGACAAGGCTGCGGGTACGATTCAGATACTTCACACTGAGCCGGTGCTGTGTCCGGAAGCTGGTGAGGATGCGGAAAGTTTCGCAATAGACGGCACTACGATACCTTTCGAGGTAGTAAAGATTGCCGATCTGCAGAAGGGTTCATCAAATCCCATAATCAGACCAGGCGATCTGATTTTGGTTACAGAAGCCGAACCGGTTTACATTACGGGCAGCGTAGTAGCGCCTGGTGGCATCCTGATGCGTGATCAATTAACTTTGAGTCGCGCGCTGGCGATGGTCGGTGGCACTCGACCGGACGCGAATATCTCTGAGATCAGGATTTACCGGCAGAAACCGGGATCGAACCAGCAGGAAACAATCAAGGTCGACTTCGCCGCGATAAAGAAGAACAAGACTACCGACGTTTTTCTGAAACCTTATGACGTGATTGACGTCTCGGAAAGCGGCTTTTTTGGTCGCGATGTGTGGTTGAAAAATGTGATCGGTGCTTTGACAGGCGGAATACAAAATAGTTTGAGCCGGCCGCTATATTGGCCATGATCTGGTTGGTGCCCCCCAGGAATCGTTTAGTTCAGGATTGAGGTGGTGAGAATGAAAGTTAAGCAATGTTTGGTTTTGGCGATTGGTTTTGTGTGCTTGCTTGCGGTTTCAGTTCGAGCGCAAGAGTCACAGCCACAGGAACCGCCGCCGCCGATGCCCTCCGAGTCGCCCGGTCTGGACGTGCAGGGAATCAAAAGGTACCTGCTTGGCCCCGGTGACGTGCTCGACATTCGCGTGTTTGGTCAACCGGACTTAAGCAGTACCGCGCAGATCGACGGCGATGGTAATCTCAGTTCGCTGCCTTTTTTGGAAACACCGATCAAAGCAAAGTGTCGCACGGACAAGGAAATTCAAAAGGAAATTACCGTCGCCTATGCGAAGTTCATCAACAATCCGCAGGTGAGCGTCCGCATCTCGGAACGGAATAGCCGCCAACCAGCGACAGTCTTTGGCGCGGTTCGCCAGCCAACCCGCGTCGAGATGAAGCGAAAGGTGCGGTTGAATGAGTTGATGGCTGTGTCCGGCGGATTCACTGAGCGCGCCTCAGGCACGATTCAAATTCTTCACACCGAGCCGCTGATGTGCCCGGAGCCGGGTGAAGAGGCTGAAGCGGCGCCGATTGATGGCACCAAAATCCCGCTCCAGATCGTCAAGATCTCAGAACTGCGTTCCGGAATGATCGGAGCCAATCCGGTTATTCGTCCGGGTGATTATGTGCTGGTGACCGAAGCCGAGCCTGTTTACATAACCGGTGCGGTACTATCACCGGGAGGCATTTACCTGCGCGATCAGTTAATGCTGAGCCGCGCGCTCGCGATGGTGGGAGGACCCCGGAAAGAAGCGAAGCTGAGTGACGTTAAGGTGTTTCGTCAGATTCCCGGCTCCGCGAATCAGGAAGTTATTCACGTCGACGTTGCGGCGATCAGGAAGAACGAGAAGCCTGACTTTGTGCTCCAGGCTTACGACGTGATCGAAGTGACCGAGGCCGGCATGTTCTCATCGAGTCGCATCGGCCAGACGTTGCTGGGCGCTGTTACGGGCGGTATGACGAGCGCGATCTCGTCGACGGGATCTTATTTGCCCAGCCGCGTCATATATTAAGTTCGCAGATCGAAGAATGAGGTAGTTGCAGAGTGAATCGAAAAACATTAGCCGGTGATCGCCGGCGTCGTAAATTAATTACAGTTCTCTGGGCGTTGGCTCTTGCTGCCGTGGTAATCACACTGATTTACCTTGAGAAAACAGCGATCCTTTATATTCTTTGTACTCTTGGTGTCACGGTACTGCTCCTGGTTGTGGCTTTTTCAGACCTGGCGCAGCGAGAACCCAAGAGTGAGATGGACCAGGGAACGGATGCAGCAGGTGTTGCAGGCAGACAACGCTGAAACGGCGTAACTGCAGCGCGCAAAAACTGTTTTTTCTCATTCTCAATCGAAGTTGCTTATATGGCCTATAAGTTTTGCTTCCCGAAGGGCTGCTGCAACAAGTGTTGTGAGTGGATGCTAAAAACGATATTCGGTTGAAACTTTAGTCGGCTTATTGCATAATCCGGATGCGTTCACCTCCCCGGTGGACGAAGTGGTCGCGTGGGGTGAGGACACGTGGCCTTAGGGTGGGGGCTGTGGGAGGCCCCCGCCCGCTTTTTTTGTTCAGGCATAAATATTGCCGCTTGAAATCGCGATGGGGCTGTTTCAGAGAACACGACGAAAGTTTCAGCTCTGGTTCTTCGAGGGCAGACGACGAAGCGATTCCACGCAGGGGTCCTCGACCGCGCATAAACAGCACTCCTGGTGGCAGGTGATGTGCCTGACTGGAGTGGATTATTTTTCTACACTGGGTTATCAACCCGGCATAGCCTTCCTTGCTGCAGGCGCACTGTCACCAATCGCTACACTCGTTCTGATCTTCCTTACGCTTTTTGGCGCGTTGCCGATGTATCGACGTGTCGCGGCCGAGAGTCCTCATGGCGACGGCTCAATCTCGATGCTCGAGAATCTGCTTTCGCGCTGGAAGGGCAAGCTTTTCGTCCTTGCTTTGCTCGGTTTCGCCGCCACCAGTTTCATCATCACTATTACACTCTCCGCGGCGGATGCTACCGCACATATCGTAGAGAATCCCTTTGCGATGGAGCACCTGAATTTTCTGCACCATCGCATCGCAGTAACATTGGTATTAATTGCGGCGTTGGGCGGGGTCTTCCTGCGCGGCTTCAAAGAGGCGATTGGCATCGCAGTGCTGCTGGTCGCCCTTTATATCGCTTTGAACGTGATAGTAGTCGCGGTCGGCCTCTTCGAAATCGTTACGCATCCGACTGTTTTCTCGGATTGGAAGCGTTTCCTGTTTCAGAATTATCCGAGCCCGTTTCTCATGATTGGAACGGCGCTTTTCGTCTTTCCCAAACTGGCGCTTGGCTTATCGGGATTTGAAACCGGCGTGGTCGTGATGCCGCTGGTGAGGGGCCAATCACGCTCCGACCTTGCTGGACGCATACAAAACACGCGCAAGTTGCTCACTTTTGCGGCCGTGATCATGAGCCTCTTGCTCCTGGGAAGCAGCATTGTTACTTCCATGCTTATTCCTGCTGAAGAATTTCGCCCGGAAACCGGTTTGCAGGAAGCCGGTGCTGCCAATGGTCGTGCTCTCGCATACCTCGCGCACTACTATTTGGGAGACGTATTCGGAACTATCTACGACCTGAGCACGATCTCGATCCTCTGGTTTGCGGGATCGTCTGCGTTGGCGGGGTTACTGAATATCGTTCCGCGTTACCTGCCGCGATACGGAATGGCGCCGGAGTGGGCGCGCGCTACGCGTCCGCTCGTCGTCGTGTTCACGCTGATCTGTTTTATCGTGACGATTCTATTTAGAGCTGACGTCGATGCGCAGGGCGGGGCGTACGCGACAGGCGTTCTTGCGCTGATGACGTCAGCGGCCATTGCGGTAACGCTCTCCGCGCGACGTCACGGTGAGCGAATCCAGTGGGCGTTTATGCTGATCTCGCTCGTGTTCATTTACACGACTATCGTAAACATCATCAGGGAGCCTGAGGGGCTCAAGATTGCGTTTATCTTTATCGTTGCGATTGTGATCAGTTCGCTGTTCTCACGCGTTTGGCGGTCGACGGAGTTGCGCGTAGAGCGCATTGAGCTTGACGATACGGCGCGTGAGTTTGTCCGCAAGGCAGCAAAGGGAACGGTCCGCATTATTACGAATCGTTGTGATCGCGGCGACGCGCTGGAGTACGAAGCCAAAGAGAAGGAAAAACGAGTCGACAATCACATTCCTACAGGCGAACCGATTCTTTTCTTTGAGGTGACGCCGGGAGACGCGTCTGAATTCTCGGGCGTGCTGAAGGTGAGAGGTGAAAGTGTTGATGGATTCAAGATCCTGCGCACTGAATCGCCTGCAGTTCCCAACGCGATTGCGGCGTTCCTGCTTTTTCTCAGGAATGAGACTGGGAAATTGCCACACGTTTATTTTGGCTGGAGTGAAGGGAATCCGGTTTCATACCTGTTGAAATACATTGCCTTCGGCGAAGGCGACACCGCGCCCGTGACGCACGAGGTTCTGCGTCAAGCAGAAAAAGATCCCGACCAACGACCGATTGTGCATGTGGGCGGGTAACTGAAAGCCAGCCGCAGATTACACAGAAAAAATCTGTGAAATCTGTGGATGGTTTTTCCGCTTGTTTAATCCTGTAGTCAGGTCTAACATTCAGGTCGTTGAAAATTAAATGTCTGCCGAAGTTGCTTTTTCGCAACACGGGGGAACCAATGTTAAGGGGCTAATCGTTGGCGCATATGCCCGCGACGAACACTTCCAGTTCGAGCCCGTCAGCTAACCTCGTAGGCCCAAGGGAAGGGCAGAAATGCTCAATTGGCTTTTTGGACGATCAGCAGGAAGACGCTTCAAACTCTGGTTATTTAAAGGTTCCGCACAAAAGGACAC
>DATENQ010000013.1:0-6872 GCA_035275005.1 Pyrinomonadaceae bacterium
CGATCGGCCAAAGCCCAACTGGATACCTTCTTCAGCAGTGACGAGTGCGCTATTGAAGTCGGTTCCGTTATAGAGGCTTGGAATGAAGTTCGAAATGCGGTTCTCATCTTCCCATGCCGGCGTAAATACCGAGTAACGCAATCCGTATGTGAGCGTCACGCGTGGGTGCAGTTTCCACGTGTCGTTTGCATAAAACTCGAAGTCGCGCCAACGACCATCGGCAACGTCGGTATTCTCGATCTCGGCGTAGTTAACCAGCACCGTATCCTTGAGCAATAAGTCAGCGATACAGTTACCCGTTTGTAAACCGCATCCCTGGATGGTGGCCTGTTGATTTCCACCGCCACCACCGACGCTGGGTTCGTCTTTGAAGTTATGACTGAAGAGACCGCCGAATTTCAGATCGTGTGATCCCTTCACGAGTGAGAAATCATCTTTCCAGATGTACAGGTCTTCGCGATTGGCCCACGGCGCCTGGTGCCAGATGTTTGCGTAACCATCGACGCCCCAGAACAGAGATGGTATGGCGCCGCCAATATCATCAGGGTTCTTCGGAAAGACCGTTGGGATTGCCGCGGCGATCTCATCCTGAAGTGCCTGGGACGAAGGCGAAGTGGTGATGATGATGTCGTTACCGGCAATAGAAAACTGAAATTCATTGACGGCTTTCGACGTGATGGTGTTTGTCAACTTAACCGCAAAGCTGTGGCTTGGCTGACTCCAGTCCGACGCGATGGTCGGGTACGGAGCATCTCCCCAGAAATTACCCGAAGCACCCAGGTGGGTCCATTTCTCATTGATGTAACGCACCATCAAATTCGTCTTGTCGTTGATGGTAATGTCACCGCGGATGAGATCCTGGCGCGTATCGATCGGCTGAACCACTGACGTGGCCCAGTCACCAGCGCCGGGGCCCGTCGGGTTCGGGAAAAGCTTCATCAGCGCGAGTCCGCCCGGGCTCAACGGGCCAGGAAGGCGATTGTTTGGAAAAGGATCGCAAACTTCCTTTGTGCGGTTCGGCTCAGACGGCGTTGGATCCGGCACTTGATGGCACGAGCCGGGGATGTGCGGCAGAGTCGACGTTAGCGGTCCGCTGAAGTCACCCGATTTCTCAGCCGCCGTTGGCACCTTCGAGGAAAGCACCTGGCCACGTCGCTCACGTCGCCACTCCTCCGACCAAAAGAAGAAAACTCGATTCTTGACTATTGGACCACTAAAGTTGCCGCCGAAATTGTTGTACTCCAACTCCGGCTTGGGCTGACCGGATCGGTTCAGGAAGAAGTTGTTGGCATTGAGAGCGTCGTTTCGGAAAAACTCAAAGGCGCCGCCGTGAAAATCGTTGCTGCCGCCTTTGGTGATCAGGTTGACCACTGCGCCCTGTGCCTGTCCGAACTCCGCGCTGAAACTGTTGCGCTCGACGCGAAACTCCTGAATCGAATCGATCGATGGAAACACGAGCAACGTACGGTTCGAACCGACGTCCATGTTGTTGACACCATCGACAGTCCACAGATTGGAGTTTGATTGGTTGCCGTTGACTGACATGTCAACGCCGGAGTTGAGACCCGTGCCGCGAGTTGCAAAGGCGCCCCCCGCGCCGGCTTGCGTAACTGGCGAAACACCGGGAACCATCAGCGCGAGCTGTGCATAGTTGCGACCATTCAACGGTAGCTCAGTCACCTGCTTCTCCGTGATCAGGCTGCTGACCTCGCCGCTGCGCAGTTCGACCGGGGCCGCCTCGCTCGTGACGGTTACCGTTTCCGTCACCTGGCCCACCTGAAGGTCGAGGTTCACGGTTTTGTTTTCGTTCACGTGAAGGTCGACGCCAGTGACGATTGTCTTCTTGAATCCCGCGGGAGCGGTGCTGACCGTGTAGAGACTGGCAGGCAAGCTGGTAGCGTTGAAGAAGCCGTCCTCAGTGGCGGAGAGCGTGCGTGAAACGCCGGTCTTCTCGTCCGTGATCGTGACTTCCGCTTTGGGCACCGCGGCGCCTTGCGGGTCTCTCACCGTGCCGGTGATATTTCCCGTGGTGCTCGACTGGGCGTTTATGCCGACAAGCAATCCAATACTTAGCAGGAGCAATGACGCTCGCACCCAAGACCTGATCGACATACAACACCTCCTCAGTGTTTCCGAACGAAATCAAGAACTATTAAGCTGCCTGCGTACCCTTTTAGGAGTAAATCCCTAGCTAATTTTTTTCTGAGTGTTACTTTGTTGCAGTAGTTGTCAAAAGCATTTAATACCAAACCCATTTGTTGTCAAGGATTTTTTATTTTTAATTGTGAACGCCGCGCAAAAACGCCTATTTTACAGGGGCTTTGTTCACGCCCCCGGCAAAAGCTTCAGGCGACTTTGTTTTCAGACTCTACAAAAGTGTGGGCGCGATCAGTTGGAGAACAAGTCAGGAAGAGGGGCTTGCCCCCGCAGTCCGACTCAACTCACTGCGGGGGCAAGCCCCTCTTCCTGACTTGTTCTTTTCTAACTGACTTGTTCTTTTCTAACTGACTTGTTCTTTTCTAACTGACCTTGTTCTTTCTAACTGACCTTGTTCTTTTCTAACTGACTTGTTCTTTTCTAACTGACTTGTTCTTTTCTTCGTTTCGTTAGGTTACTGAGATTGATGCGAACTTACTCGCGAGGACGAGGCTAAGGGCGCCCATCAGCGTCGGCTCCGGACCAAGGGTTGAGGCCATGATATGCGTGGATGGTAGACCGCGACAGATCGTCGCTTCGACGGTTTTTTGAATGTCGGTGGAGATGACTGGCCAGGCGCGCACAATCGGACCGCCGACAATCACTGCTTGTGGCGCGAGACCACGGATCAGGTTTGCGATGCCGATGCCGAGATAGTGACCAGTTTCTTTGAGCGCAGTGCGTGCGGCGCCGTCGCTGCGCAACGCCATGTCGATTAAGTCGGCAAAGGTCGTGGTAGATTTTCCATTGCGGCCGCTCGACAGATCCTTGAAACGCGCCAGCGCCGAACGTTCTGAAGCAAACGCTTCCCAACACTCACGACTTCCGGACGCACAAGCCACCGGCGCGCCCTGCCCGATCGTCATGTGCCCAAACTCACCCGCGGCACCGTTCTCTCCACGATAGACCTGGCCATCAAAAATTATCCCGGTGCCAACACCCGTCTCTACCAGAACGAGAATGAAGTCGCGCACTTCCCTGATCTCAGGACGGCCGAACCACAACTCGGCCTGGGCAGCGGCGTTTGCATCGTTGTCCATCGTCACCGGCAATCCGGTTGCTTCACTGATTTCACTCGCAAGCGGTAGATCGCGCCAGTTGAACGTCGGGATGAATAACTCTTTGCCTTCCGGATCGACGAGACCGGGAAGACTGACGCCGATGCCTTCGATCGTGCCGTTGTTTCTTCGGATGAATCTTTGCGCGCAGTCGATGATCTCTTTCGTCGTCTTTGCGGAGCTCGGATTAGTCTCAAACTGTTCCTGATCCAAAACGCGCCCGGCAAGATCGCTGGTAGCTACGATGGTGCGCGTGGTTCCCAGGTCAACGCCGATCGCAACCGCATCAGCAGTGCGCAGCGACAACAGCACGGGAGGCCGACCGCCGGTCGATTCGCCACTCACTTCCTCGATCAATCCATCAACGCGTAGTTGTTCGACAATCAGCGAAACTGTCGAACGTTGGAGGGCTGTTTCGTGAGCAATTTCAGCGCGCGAGATGGGTCCCCGCTCGCGAACGTAGTTCAAAACGATCTGGCGATTGATATTGCGGATCGTGTTTGAACGAGCCACATTTGCTGTTTTTAGGTCGATTCGTCGCATATCGCAAGCCGCCGGGCCGTCACCTTGGAGGGAAGAAAGTTAGAAGCAGCGGGGCCAGAATTCAAACAGGAAATCGATAAGAATAATTAGTACATAGCAAACAATCCGTCAACTCCCCTTGTGGATTAACCGCAAAAAGGCATAAAAGTGCCAGTGTTCAGCTTGAACTCTAAACTGCAAGTGCTCATACTGTCGCCACATAGAAGTGGGAGGTCTGGTATGAGCAAATACTTGTTAATCGCACTCCCCCTCGTCTTCTTTTCCGTGTCTCCTGTGTTCGCGCAAGGCGGTGGTCCACCTCCAGTCAATAAAGTCAACGCCGAACGGATGCGGCAGCAGGAAATGAGTCGCCGTGAGTATGACTTAAGAAATTTCGGGAATGAATCGGGCGCGCCAAAGGATAAACGACAAGTCGAAGCGTTGATGGCGCAGACGGAAGAAGATTTCAATCGCATCCTTTCGCTTCACAACGAGATCGCGCGCGCGCTCACGTCAAAAGATGATCTCAACTATCAGTTTGTTTCGGACGCAACTGCCGAGATCAATAAGCGCGCGAGCCGAGTGCAACATTCACTGGCGTTGGGTCTTTCCAGCGAAGAAGCGCGTGAGCTCAAAAAATCGAAGGACGAACCAATCAAAGACTCTTTGATCAAACTTTGTAATGAGATCAGAAGCTTTGTGACCAATCCATCGATCGAGAACCCAAACACGATCAACGTGGACCAAATGAAGAAAGCTCGACGTGATTTGGAGAGCCTCATTGAACTCAGCGGGCGCATCAAGAAAGAAGCAGATAAGTTACGCAGATGACGCAGATAAAATCCGGATTTAATGTGCGTCATCCGCGGTTAAATACGATCGGCTCCTGGGTGGTAAGTCCTTTACCTTCTTGCACTACCACAATCTGATTCGGTTTGATGTTGGGGATTGTTTCCTTCTGATTTCCGGGCCACGTGATTTCGAGCGTGAGAGTGGTTCCTTCCTCCGGTTTGCCTAAGCCGAACGTCAACGGCAATTCAGACTGCGAACAGTAACTCGATCCGGTGCGGACCATGCCGTACATGGTTCGACCCTTCGAGGTTTTCACTACGACCTTCGCGCCGATGCCGTCGCGATTTGATCTCGAGCCGACTGTCCTCACGCGCAGCAGGTCGTTCTGATTTGCGTTGTCGTTGCGCAGCAGTCGTGCTGGTCCATTGTTAGTCGTAACCAGAAGATCGAGATCGCCGTCGTTGTCGAAGTCGCCATAAGCTGCGCCGCGTCCGACGATCGCGCGATTCAATGCGCGACCGAGTTTCGATGTGACTTCTTCAAACTTCTTCTTACCCTTGTTGCGGAAGAGATGTGGCGGCTGTGCATACTTGACGGTCGGTTGGACCACGCTGATGTCGTCTGAAACGTGACCATTCGCAGCGAAGACATCAAGGAGGCCATCGAGATCGTAGTCGAAGAAGAAGCATGCAAAGGTCAGCGACTGCGCCGATGTCTTCCCGATACCCGATGCCGGTGCCTCATCAGTAAACAAACCGGAACCATCGTTGTGATAGAGCGCGATGCTTTCGTTTGTGAAGTTGCCGATCACGACGCTCTGCTTGCCTGAGCCGTCGTAGTCCGCGGCATCGACGCCCATGCCCGCGCGCGCCGTGCCGGCCTCGCTGAAAGCAACGCCGGCGATCACCGCGTTGTCAGTGAACGTGCCGTTGCGGTTGTTGCGATAGAGTTTGTTTGGTTCGGTGTCGTTCGCGACGAAGAGATCCAGCCAGCCGTCGTCGTCGTAATCGAGGAGGGCGACGCCGAGTGTCTTGCCTGCCGGATCATTGACGCCAGCACGCGCAGTGACGTTTTCGAAAGTGCCGTTGCCGCGGTTTTTGTATAACGATGCGCTCTGGCCTTTGTAAGTCTGCGGCGTGCAGTAGGATTTATTTTTGTTGTCGAGAGTGCAGTACTTATCCGTCTCGACTGACCACTCGACGTAGTTGCCGACAAACAGATCGAGCTTCCCGTCGTTGTCGTAGTCAAACCACGCGGCGCTGGTTGAGAAACCCGGATCGCCAACACCGGCACGCGCCGTTACGTCAGCAAACTTTCCGCCGCCGAGGTTACGGAAGAGTCGATTTGGACCAAGGCAGGTGATGTAGATGTCTTCGTTGCCGTCGTTGTCGTAATCGGCAACGGCGACGCCGAGGCCGTACATCTCGACGCCGAGACCTGCCTGGTGCGTTACGTCAGTGAACGTGCCGTCTTTGTTGTTGTGATAGAGCGCAGGGAAGGATTTGCGTTTCTTGTTCTCGGGCCAGTCCATCGAGTTGACGAGCAGGATGTCTTGCCAGCCGTCGTTGTCGTAGTCAAGAAACGCGCCACCCGCGCCGATCGTTTCCGGAAGATACTTTTTGCCGAAGGCGCCGCTGTTGTGTTTGAAACGAATGCCGGCTTCGTTGCTGACGTCGGTGTATTCGATCGGACCAGAAGGGCGTGGTGGTGTCGGGCTCGGTGACGGAGACGCAGCCGCGACTTGTTCAGCAGCAGGAGCTGAAGGCGCCACCTGCGCTGACTGTTTGCACGCGGAAAGCAGTAGAACCAGAAGAAGACAGTATTTAAGATAGCGAGTTATCATCATTTGATCGAAAGAAGTCTCACGCAAAGACGCAAAGGTGCAAAGAACTCGCTAAGTAATCTTTGCCGCCTTTGCGTCTTTGCGTGAAACTTTTATGCGGCCTTCACACGCCGTGATTCCAACCAGATCTCGATCAGCATGGCTGTTGGTCCAACGAGGAAGAGCGCGTACAGCGGTGCGTAAACCACGTGATTCAAACGCAACAGCATCTCTACAAACGCAACGATGAACACCACGATGCACTGCCACTTGATCGACTTCACCGTCGTCTTCGGATCCGTGATCATGAAGAACACGAAGAGCTGGTACATCGGTCCCGTGATCGGAGAAATCTCCGACCGCCACGGGTCTCCCGTAATCCAACTACGAACGAGCGCAAACGCCAGAAACGAAAGCACATAAGTCACGCTGATGTGAATTCGTTTCGCCCTCCAGATAATGATCGATCCAAGGATCCAGAT
>DATENQ010000014.1:0-6273 GCA_035275005.1 Pyrinomonadaceae bacterium
CACCCCTACAATAACGCCCGAGTCTTTTTTGTAGGGGTGGCACTCCGTGGCCACCCGTCGCCTAAATTGAAGGAGCTTCGGATGAAGAGAATCGTGTTGGTAATCGCCCTGTGCGTAAGCATGTGCGGGCTTGTGGTTGCACAGCAACGCGCAGGTTCGTTGCGTGGACAGGTGCTGGACGAGTTGGGCGGCGCGATTGTTGGCGCGAGCGTGACGGCGGTCGACGGCAAGGGCGTGGAAAAATCAGTCGTCACGAATGAAGCGGGCAGTTACACGATCAACGGCCTCGCTCCCGGCAAGTACATCGTGCGCTCAATCAATGCCGGCTTCGCAATGTCTGAAACTCCGGATGTCGAAATCGTCAGCGGCAAAGCACAGCAATTCGACATCACTTTGAAAGTCGCGATCGAAGAACAGAAGGTAACGGTCGCGGCAGACAGTCGCGAGCTGAGCACTGAGCCCGAGAACAACGCCGGCGCCGTCGTGTTGAAGGGTGAAGACCTCGACGCGCTGCCGGACGACCCGGACGATCTCGCGGCCGCGTTACAAGCGTTAGCCGGTCCCTCGGCTGGTCCAAACGGCGGACAGATCTTCGTCGACGGTTTCACCGGTGGTCGCCTGCCGCCGCGCGCTTCGATCCGCGAAGTCCGCATCAATTCAAATCCCTTTTCAGCGGAATACGATCGCCTCGGCATGGGTCGCATCGAAATCCTGACTCGTCCCGGCACCGATCGTTTTCGCGGCCAGGCTTCGTTCAACTTCAACGACGACGCTCTCAACGCGCGTAATCCATTCTCGGAATCGGACAAACGTCCGGCAATACAAACGCGCCAGTATGGCGGAAACTTCGGTGGCCCCCTCTCTAAGAAGAAAGCCTCATTCTTTGTCGATTTCGATAAACGCGATATTGATGACGCAACCCTGATCGTGGCCCAGGTGCTGGATGAGAATAATAATATCGTTGATTTCAGTGACACGTTTCCGATTCCGAGCCGTCGCACGTCTTTCAGTCCGAGAGTCGATTACCAGCTCAACTCGAACCATACCCTTATCGCGCGTTACAACTATTCGAATAACACTCGCGTAACCGGCGTCGGCGGGTTTCAGCTGCCCTCCCGCGCGTACGACACCGAACAAAGCGAGCACGGTATTCAACTCACCGAAACCGCGATCATCAACAAGAAGATCGTTAACGAAACGCGCTTTCAGTTTGAACACACAAAGAACGCGCAGAACGCGGACAATTCCATTCCGACGATCGACGTTCAGGATGCATTCACGGGCGGTGGAGCTCAGATCGGCCAGTCGCATACGGACACGAACAACTGGGAGCTCACGAACAACACTTCGTTTGCTTTGAACGCCCACGCGTTCAAAGTTGGTGCTCGTGTTCGTTCGGTGGATATCACGCAATTCTCACCACAGAACTTCGGTGGTAGTTTCAGTTTCTTCGGCGGCGTTTTTGGTCCGAGCGCCCTTGGTCCAAATAACGAGCCTATCGGGCCCATAGTGAGTCTCGCCAGTATCGAGCGTTTTCGACGCACGGAGGTTCTGCTGGACCAGGGATTGACTGGCGCGCAAATACGAGCTCTCGGCGGTGGTGCGACTCAGTTTCGTTTGTCCTCCGGTAATCCGGAAACGAAAGTAAGCCAGTGGGACTTTGGCGGCTATGTGCAGGACGATTGGAAAGTTCGGCCGAACTTCACACTGAGCGCGGGCCTGCGTTACGAGAACCAGAAGAACATTGACAGCAATTTCAACTTCGCGCCACGGCTCGGTTTTGCGTGGTCTCCAGGTGGTCCACAATCGAAGACCGTTCTTCGTGGCGGTTACGGTGTGTTTTACGAGCGCGTCAGTGAGAGTCTGACCATGCAAGCGCTGCGATTGAACGGAGTCAATCAACAACAGTTCACCGTACAGAATCCTGATTTTTATCCGTTAGTGCCGACGCCGGAGCAGCTTGTCCAATTTTCAGTCCCGGGAACGGTTTATCAACTGGCTGATGGATTGCAAGCGCCGTACACGTTGCAGGGAGTGTTCAGTGTTGAGCGTCAATTGCCTCGCAACATCACAGTCGCGGCAAGCTACATCAACCTGCGCACGTTGCACGTGTTGCGCACCAGGCAGTTGAATGCGCCTTTGCCGGGCACTTTCATTACGGGTGTCATCGATAGTGGCGTGAGACCGCTGAACTGCGCCGACTTCATTCCGCCCGACATCAATCCGGCGACGCGTTGCAATATCTTCCAGTATGAGTCGAGTGGTCGTTACAACCAGAACCAGTTCATCATCAACGTCAGCAGCCGGTTGATGCGTAATTCGACGCTCAATGCTTACTACGTCTTGTCGAAAGCGAACAGCGACACGGATGGCACCGGAAGTTTTCCAGCGAATCCTTATGATTTCGCCGCGGAGTATGGACGCGCCTCGACCGATGTCCGTCACCGGTTTGTGGTGATTGGTAGCTTCCGCGCGCCGTGGGGAATCACCTTGAATCCGTTCATCACGGTGCAGTCGGGACGTCCGTTTAATGTCATCCTGGGACGAGATCTGAATAACGACACGATTAATAACGAACGTCCGGCATTGGCTCCGGCTGGAGCAGACTGTTCGAACGAGACCCTCTTCAAGTGCACGCCTTTCGGTAATTTCCAATTGGGGGCCTTAGGGCCGAACGACGTCATGATTCCGCGCAACTTTGCGGATGGGCCAGGTTCGGTAAGCGTTAACATGCGTGTCAGTAAAACGTGGAGCTTCGGGTCCGAAGGTGGTAGCAGTGCGAGAGGTAACCAACAGAACCAGCAGGATGGCCGCCGCGACAGCCAACGCAGCACGATGATGGGTGGCGGCATGGCCGGCAGGCCTCCCAGTGGCGGTGCTCGTGGTGGTTTTGGCGGAGCTCCAAGCGGCGGCTTCGGCGGCGGCGGTGGAAACGGTCGTTACAATCTGACCTTTTCACTGAACTTCCAAAACCTGCTCAACCACACGAATTTCGCTCTTCCGGTGGGCAATCTCGGATCGCTATTTTTTGGACAATCAACCGCGACTGCGGCTGGTTTCGGAGGATTCGGCACCGGCAACCCCGCCTACAATCGCCGTATCGACGCCCAAATTCGCTTTAGTTTTTAGCCGCAGATAAACGCGGATTCACGCTGATCCGCGTTTATCTGCGTTCATCTGCGGCTGAAAAACCTATGGGTTGCTGCCGTCGATGGAGGGTTTAAGTTCTCCGACAAACTGATCCGAATTCCTGATGCTCGACAGCACGATCTTTATCGCCTCATCCGGAAAGCCCGACTCGAGCGTGAACGTATAGCCGGTAAAAACATCACCAGTATCATCCGCGCCCCAGAACAGAAACGTCGATTCATTCAACTGCACCAGCTTCCGCAGCAGTTGCGTGGCGTTCCGCGCTTTATCGATGTTGATGTAACTGCCTTTGTAATGCGGAAAGATGCGGAAGCCGATCGTATCTTTTGAAGTGACCGAGATAACGATCTCCATCGACTCCGCGTTCGTGAGTCCTTCTTTCATCATCCCGGTAAAAACATATTGCGACTTCGGGCTCGGTTGAAAGTTCACCTTGATCTCGGGTCCGACTCGCTGCAAAAGCGCGCTGAGGCGCGTTCGCGTTTTTTCTCTTGCCTCGTTTGCTTCATTGGCGGGCTCTTGAGCGATGATTGCCTGCGCCGTTGCCAGGATTGCGAAAAGCGGTAAAAAGCGAATGATGCGGGGAAACTTCATATCGGGGACTTCTCCTTTGTTCGAACGTGAACCTGTTTCGCCTTGTAAGTGAAGTGCAGCGCAAAGTCAATACTTTGGAGTATGATTCGCCAAAAACGAGCGACATGAACTCATTTATCCAGCGTTGCATCGCGCCTGATTGCCAGACGGAATACAAAATCGACGAACGGCTTTACGTGTGTTCGCGTTGTGGTGGATTGCTCGACGTTGTTGTCTCGCGAGACACGGACGTTGACGCGGCTGCGCTGCGCGAGCTTTGGCGTGAGCGGAAGTCGTCGCTCGATGTTCGTGACCGCAGTGGCGTTTGGCGTTTTCGAGAGTTCCTGCCGTTTGCGGAAGACGCGGAGGTTGTGTCGCTCGGTGAAGGAAACACGCCGCTCTACGAAGCGCCACGCTCGGCCGATTATTGTCGCTTGTCGCAGTTGAGACTCAAACACCAGGGTTGCAATCCGACCGGGTCTTTCAAAGATACGGGGATGACCGTGGCGGTGACGCAGGCGCGCAAACTCGGTGCGCGGTTCGTCGCGTGCGCGAGCACTGGAAACACTGCGGCGAGTCTAGCGGCGTATGCGGCACGCGCCGAGCTGCCTTGCGCGATCATCGTGCCCGGTGGTCAGGTGAGTCATGCAAAGCTCGCCCAGGCATTGGACTACGGCGCGAAGGTGCTGGAGGTTGAGGGCAACTTCGACACGTGTATGAACGTGATTCGCGAGCTTTCCGAAGACGGCGCGGTTTACCTCGTCAACTCGATCAATCCGTTTCGTATTGAGGGACAGAAGACAGTGGCGTTTGAGCTTGCGGAACAGCTTGAATGGCGCGTTCCGGATCACCTCGTGTTGCCAGGTGGCAATCTTGGGAATAGTTCTGCGTTTGGAAAAGGATTTCGCGAGCTACTCGCGAGTGGGTTGATCGATCGTTTACCGAAGATCACGGTTGTGCAGGCGACGGGCGCGGCGCCGTTTGCGCGGTTCTATCGCGAGCATGACGTATTTATAAACGAGGAGCATCCGCAGACGCTGGCCTCGGCGATCAAGATCGGCGCGCCGGTTTCGTGGCCGAAAGCGTGGCGAGCGGTGAGTGAGACGGGAGGCAGCGTTATCACAGTAACCGAGCAGGAGATCGCAGACGCGAAGGCTGTGATTGGCCGCGATGGGATTGGTTGCGAACCGGCCTCGGCGACGACGGTAGCGGGTATTCGCAAGCTTGCAATCAAAGAAGATGAAACTGTCGTCGCCGTCTTAACCGGACATCTATTAAAAGACACCGACTACGTGATGAAGTATCACAGCCAGTCGTTAATCGCGCCTGACGGCGAGCGTCTCACGAGCAGCTTCGGCAACGCTCCGATCCGCGTCTCCGCATCCCTCGATATGATCCGGGCGTTATTGTAAGGGCGGCACTCCGTGGCCGCCCCAGTCTCGAATTTGTACCGTCACGTCGGGCGGCCACGGAGGGCCGCCCCTACAATATCGAATTGTGAGTAGCATTATTCGAGAAGTTCGCGTTCCTGCGTCGACGTCGAATCTGGGGCCAGGGTTCGATTGCTTTGGCTTAGCGCTGAAACTGTATCTTACGGTGCGCGCAACGACGATGCCGGGGGCAGCGGAGCAATGCAGGGTAACTACCACCGGAGCGAAGGAGAACGAAGCTCTGCCTCGCAACGCTGTTAACCTCATCTATCGTGCGATGTCATTCGCCGCGCAGCGTGAAGGGGTGATGTTGCCGCCAGTCGAGTTGTTGGTCCACAACGAAATACCGCTCGCGAGCGGACTCGGCAGCAGCGCCGCCGCCATCGTCGCCGGAATCAAACTCGGCGGGTTGATCACTGGTAAGGAGATCTCCGATCAATCTATTCAAGACTACGCCACCGAATTTGAAGGCCATCCGGACAATGTTGCCGCCTCTCTGTACGGAGGCTTTCTTGCGAGTTGTGTTTGCAGCGATGGAGCGGTCATCTCTGCAAAATTTTCGTGGCTCGCGCAGATTCGAGTCGTTGTCGTGTCGCCGCACTCGCAATTGCCAACGCACGTCGCGCGCGCCGCGTTGCAACGAACCGTCAGCCGTCAGGACGCCGTGTACAATCTGCAAAGAACCGCGCTTTTTACCGCTGCTCTCGCGCAGCAACGTTACGATCTGTTTTGGGAAGCAATGCACGACCGCCTGCACCAGCCACAGCGAGAATCACTCGTGCCCGGCCTTGCTGAAGCGTTGGCGCTGCCGCGAATGCCCGGACTCTTAGGTCTCGCGTTGAGCGGCGCTGGTCCAAGTATCGTCGCTTTGGTGGATGGTAACGAGGAATCGATCGGCGCACGGATTGCGAGTTGTTTCCAGGCGCGCAGGATCGAATCGACAGTCAGGATCCTCGACGTGGATAACGACGGTTGCCACGTAACTAGCTAAGTCTCTTCAACAACCGAAACATCGGATAACTCAACGCCAACAGCAACAACGCATACACGCTGTTTTTCGTGTCAGCCCAGATCGCGCCCGCGAGAAACAACACCGATCCGATCAACGCTAGTGCCGGTG
>DATENQ010000015.1:0-7593 GCA_035275005.1 Pyrinomonadaceae bacterium
AATGGTGTTCTATCACGTCATGATCGCGAATGAAGGAGATGCCGGCGCGACGCACATCTGGGTGAACGCGATCGACGGCACGATCATAAAGACTGAGAAAGAACTGCCGCGAAAGATGCGCAGCCCTGAAGGGCAGTGAACGATTTTAGCCACGGATTACACGGATGATCACGGATCAAGCCGCTCTTTTTGATCTGTGTTCATCCGTGAAAATCTGTGGCTTCAAACTCTCCATCAGCTTCTGAAATCCCGCCAAATCCAGCGACTGCGGTCCATCCGAAAGTGCACGCTCCGGACACGGATGCACCTCAATCAACAGCCCATCGGCGCCGGCGGCGACCGCCGCTTTCGACATCGGTGTTATTAAGCTCCGCATTCCGGTCCCGTGCGATGGATCCGCGAGCACGGGCAGGTGCGACAGTTCCTTAACCAGCGCCACTGCCGCCAGGTCGAGCGTGTTTCGCGTCGCGGTTTCGAAAGTCTTGATGCCGCGCTCACACAGCACCACGTTTGTGTTCCCGCCGGCGAGCAGATATTCAGCCGCGAGCAG
The DNA here is from genome assembly GCA_035275005.1 of Pyrinomonadaceae bacterium. Classification (GTDB taxonomy): domain Bacteria; phylum Acidobacteriota; class Blastocatellia; order Pyrinomonadales; family Pyrinomonadaceae; genus PSRF01. The sequence continues at coordinate 551 of DATENQ010000015.1, forward strand.
CCACTCCTTCACCGTCGCCGATGGCCCGCGTTTCAAGAGCACGGGTTTTGAAACGAGTGCGAGCTTGCGCAACAGCGAGAAGTTCTGCATGTTGCGCGCTCCGACCTGCATCATGTCCGCATACTCTTCGACGATCTCTACATCCGCCTCACTCATGACTTCGGTCACGATCGGCAAGCCAGTCTCTCTACTCGCCTTTTGCAGAAAGCGCAACGCTTCGAAGCCCAGGCCCTGAAAGTCGTACGGAGAAGTGCGCGGTTTGTAAGCGCCGCCACGCAGCATGCTCGCGCCTGACGCTTTCACGGCATGCGCAGTCTCCATCAGTTGTTCTTCTGATTCGACCGAGCAAGGTCCGGCGATCACGACAAGATCGCCGGCGCCGATCTTCTTGCCGCGCACGTCGACGACGGTGCGTGCTTGTCGCAGTTGGCGGCTGACAAGCTTGAACGGGTGAGAGATCTGTATGACCTCGTCAACGCCCGGCGCGGCGCGCAGCGCTTCGATTTCCGAGCGGCGGCCGCTGCTTCCGATGGCCCCGATGATGGTGCGCTCCGCACCCTGAACTACGTGTGCCTGAAAACCACATTCCTTGATCCTGTCGATGATGTGGTTGATTTCGTCGGGGGTGGCGGTGGTTGACATGTTGACGATCATGATTTTGTTCCTTTACTGACTGATAGCAAAACAAATCGGGTGTAGTTTTCTGAAATGTCCTGAATACTTTTGCGAATGATCGTGCCGCCGTAGAGATCCGCGGCGTACTGACCTGCGATGGCGGCGTGTTTTGGATCGCCGAGACGCATCACTTCGGCGACGCTGCCGGCGGTGTCGTCGGCGATAACGGGTTTGAGCTCGGGGTGTGCTTGCAGGAAGCGACTGCACTGGGCCAGTGCGACCGGATGCGACTGCACGGTTTCGATCAAGTCGAAGCTCGCGCCGGGACAACCGATCAGGTGCTGTTCGATCTTTATTTGCACTTCGTCGAGCACCGTCAAAGAACTCGAGTGCAGCAGATTGACTGAAGGTTGGACGACGCCGGCGATGCTGTTCTCGACAGGAGCGAGCAGGTAATCAGCCACGCCGTTGTCGAGACTGTTGTATAGATCCGCGAACGTCCTTCGCGGCACGAGCTCGATTCCAGGGCCGAGCAGTTTGTGCGCAGCCTCTTCACTGAACGCGCCGCGCTCTCCCTGAAAAGCCACTCTCGGTTTTTGAGTAGACGTGGTCACGAAGCGATACCTGTTTCCAATCGTCTCGATTCGCAGATAATGCGCCGGAAGACTTTGCCCACGGCGCGTTCGTCAAGCGGACCGTTGTTGATCTCCTGTAGTCGTTGCAGCACGGTGCGTTCGCGGTCGGGATCGCAAAACGGGAGGTGTGCGGCCTGTTTGAGCGCTCCGACTTTCAGCGCGAGGCGTGCGCGCATGTTGAGCAGTCGCAGCAGTTCGGCATCGATGTCGTCGATTTCTTTTCGCCAATGGTCTATGTCCATGATCAAACTCCGGGCAATAAAAAACCAGCCGCGACTTTTTAGGATCGCGGCTGGCTCGTTGAAGGTGTTTGTGCTTTTTATTAGGTCGTCAGCACATCGTTTTCAAACTTCGCCGGTCCGCTCTCCTTAAAAAAGAAGAAGCGGTAAGTAAAGGCGAAGTAGAAGAATGTGCGAGTGCTATTCATAACCGCGGACACTATAGGGAAGAGGCGAAATCTCGTCAAGGTTTTTATTAAGCCGCAGATGAACGCTTATAAACGCAGATTCAGATCAGCGTTATCTGCATTCATCTGCGGCTTAAATTATGGAATTAGTAATAGCTTGCCGGTCGTTTTTCTCCCCTCCAGGTCGCGGTGAGCGTCGGCGGCACACGCGAGTGGATAGGTTTTGTGGATGCTGAGTTTGAGATCGCCGCGCGCGATCATTTGCAGTACGTCGCCGGCACGCCATTCGAGTTCTTCACGCGTCGCGGTGTAGTGTCCAAGCGTCGGGCGCGTGATGAAGAGCGAGCCCTTTTGCGAGAGCTTGATTAGATCAAACGGCGGGACTGCGCCGCTCGCTCCGCCAAACAACACGAGGTAACCACGCGGACGAAGCACGTTGAGATCTTTATCAAAGGTAGCCTGACCCACGCCGTCGTAAACAACCTCAACACCCTTGCCGTCAGTCAACCTGCGCGTTTCGGTTTCGAAGTCGGATTCGGTGTAGACGATGCACTCGTCCGCGCCGGCGTCGCGCGCCAGTTGCGCTTTCTCCTTTGTGCCGGCCGTACCGATCACGCGCGCTCCGATCTTCTTCGCCATTTGCACCAGCAACTGTCCGACGCCGCCGGCCGCGGCATGTATCAGCGCCGTCTCATCTTTTTTCAAAGGATAAGTGCTGTACAGCAGGTAATGCGCGGTCATGCCTTGCAACATCGCCGCCGCTGCCTGTTCAAAGTCCAACTCGTCAGGAATCTTCACTAAGCGACTGTCAGGCACGGCGGCATACTGCGCATAACTACCGAGCGTGCTCGTGTAAGCAACACGATCGCCGCGCTGAACGTTTGTCACTTCGTTTCCCGTCTGGACGACCACACCCGCCGCTTCCTGTCCGTTAATAAACGGAAGCGGCGTGGGATAACGACCTTCGCGAAAGTAAACGTCGATGAAGTTAACGCCGGAGGCTTTGATTTCAACGAGCGCCTCGTTTGGTTTTGGCGACGGAACCGGCAGATCTGTCAGCGTGAGCACTTCGGGCCCACCCACCCTGGAAACTTGTATGGCTTGCATGGTCACAGATTAACACGGATAATCCTCGCTCTGCCTGGCTCTGAATACCAAACACAGTTCGAAAGGAGTTTTAGTGACCACTAAACGAAGAGTACTGTCAGCCCTGGCCCTGGTCCTGACAATCGCTCTAGCCCAACCGCTTATAGGCCAAAAGAAGAGCTCGGCTTCCGACTCCATCAAGATCCCATTTGAGACTTACAAACTCCCAAACGGTCTCACCGTGATTCTTTCCGAGGACCACACCACGCCGACTGTCACGGTCGACGTGTGGTATCACGTTGGTTCCAAGAACGAGGCGCTCGGACGCACCGGCTTTGCGCACCTGTTTGAGCACGTGATGTTCACGGGCTCGGGTCACGTGCCTTATGGGTTGCACGACAAGCTCACCGAAGGCGTCGGCGGCGGAAACAATGGATCGACGAACAACGATCGCACCAACTACTACGAAACCATTCCGTCCAACTATCTGGAGTCGTCACTGTGGCTCGAATCGGATCGGATGGGATTCCTGCTCGACAAGCTCGACATCGACAAGCTCAACGCGCAGCGCGATATCGTAAAAAATGAGCGCCGGCAGGGTGTCGACAACCAGCCATATGGCCGCGTGAGCGAGATCTTCTCCGCCGCGATGTTCCCGAAGGACCATCCTTATTCGTGGCCGGTGGTCGGTTATATGACCGATCTCACCGCGGCCTCCGAAGAAGACGTGAAATCCTTTTTCCGGCTTTACTACGCGCCAAACAACGCCACGCTCACAATCGTTGGAGACTTTGATCCGGCCCAGACGAAAGCGTGGATTCAGAAATACTTTGGCGACTTGCCGAAAGGCCAAACGGTGCAAAGGCCCGCAGTGGCGCTGGGCAAATTAACGGCAAGCAAGCGCCTGGTCTATGAAGATCGCGTACAGGTGCCGCGACTCTATATCCAGTGGCCCACCGTCGGCTTGAAGAACGACGACCGCTACGCGCTGGCAATGATGGGTTCGATCCTGTCAGGCCCGCGAACGGCGCGTTTGACTAAAGCACTGGTCTACGATTCGCCAAAAGCTTCGAATGTGTCTGGTTTTCAAATCTCGTCGGAAGACGTGGGCGTGTTTCAAATCACTGTCGTTCCACGACCCGAGGCTAATCTGACGGAGCTGGAAGTTGCCGTCGATGAGGTGCTACAGAAATTCATGGCGGAAGGTCCGACTGCGGAAGAGCTGCAAAAAGCAAAAAGCGGTTTGGAGTTGAACTTCCTTCGTGGCCTCGAGTCCAATCTGGGTAAAGCTGAACAACTGAATTCAGGCTCCGTTTATTTTGGCAACGCCGGCTATTTCAGCACCAACTACCAGAAGACGCTGGCGGTTACCGCCGCTGACATTAAGCGCGTAGCGAATCAGTATCTGACGCGATCTCGCATCGTGCTGAGTGTCGTGCCGAAGGGCAAGAAAGATCAGGCTTCCAAAGCAGCGGAAAGCGAAACGGTCAGTGTGCTCGACGGCAAACGACAAGGAGGTAAATCATGAACTCACAAAGAAAAGTTCTTGCACTCGGAGCGGCAATCGTCATCAGCGTCGCAAACATCGCCGCGCTGGCGCAGCAGCCACTCGATCGCACGAAGGTCCCAACGCCCGGCACCACTCCAGTGCTTCGTGTTCCCACCTGGACCAAAACTCAGCTCGCTAACGGCGCCACTTTAATCGTGTCTGAGCGTCACAGTTTGCCCCTCGTGTCGTTTGATATCACGTTTGTTGGGGGCGGTAATCAGTTTGAACCAGCCGGAAAACGTGGTGTGGCTTCTTTTACTCAGTCGATGATGAGTGAAGGTACCACCACTAAAACCGGCGATCAGCTCTCCGATGCGATGCAATTGCTGGGAACCGGGATCGGCGTCGGCGTCAGCGGCGAAGAAGGATCGATTAGTTTTGTATCGACCAGGAAGAACTTCGACGCTGCCCTCGCTCTCCTTGCAGACATGATGCTCAACTCAACGTTCCCGGCCGAGGCCCTGGAACGATTGCGTGCGCGAACCCTCGTTAACCTGACGCAGTCGAAGGATCAACCAAACGTCGTCGGCTCGCAGGTGTTTGCAAAGATTGTTTATGGCGACGCACATCCTTATGGCCAACGCATGACGGAGGCTTCAGCCAAAGCCATCACGCGCGATGACGTGATTGCCTTCCATAAGGCTTACTTTCAGCCGGGCCGGGCGATTATCACCGTCGTCGGTGATGTCACTCCGAGCAGTGCTAAGGCTACGGTAGAGAAAGCCCTGGCGGCGTGGACCAAGGCCGGCGATAAGCCGTCATTCAATTATCCGAAGGTGCCGGAGCTACAGCCGGCGAAGATTTATCTGGTCGACAAACCGGGCGCGGCACAGTCAGTCATTAATATTGGACTGCCTGGTCCACCACGAAATACGCCTGACTACTTCGCGCTACAAGTGCTCAACACGATCCTGGGCGGCATGTTCCAGTCGCGGCTCAATGCAAACATTCGCGAGCAGAAGGGCTACAGCTATGGTGTGAGCTCAAACTTCAGTTATGGCAAGGGACCGGGTGCGTTTCGCACGGGCGGCGCTATCGTTTCCAACAAGACAGATCTGGCGCTGATCGAATTTATGAAGGAGCTGAAGGGAATCGTCGGCGACAAGCCCATCACCGATGAGGAAATAACAACGGCAAAGGAGTCGCTGATTCAAAGCCTGCCGCAGCGTTTCGCTTCGGTCAACGCAATCAGCAACTCGATCACGTCGCTGACGGTGCAGGGCTTGCCGGATGATTACTATCAAACTTATGCGAAGAACGTGTCCGCGGTGACGAAGGAAGATCTGCTGCGGGTCGCGAAGCGCTACATTGATTTGAATCATCTGTACATCGTGATTGTCGGCAACAGGGCGGAAATAGAAGCCGGGTTGAAGGCGACGAACATCGCGCCGATCACGTACATCGACATCGAAGGCAATCCCGCTGCGCCTGCGGCGCCGTCGAGTAATTAGTTCGTGGCGTTGTAGTCGAAGACGATTTGCATTAACCGTCGGGCCAGAGCTTCGGGGACGAGTGCGAATGCTGTTCTTCGCAGGCTTCTGGCCCAGATGTTTTCCCACTGTCCGACGGCTCCGTAATAACGTGAGTAAATACTGACCGCGCTCGTCCGTTTGTGACGAGCGCGTTCGTATTTTCTCAGCGCTTCTTCGGTCGCGCCGTATTTTTCGAAACACCTCGCCAGCACCATCGCGTCTTCCATTGCCAGGCAACCGCCTTGTCCGAGGTTGGGTGTCGTCGGATGAATTGCGTCGCCGAGTAGAGTCATTCGACCGAGGCCCCAGGTTCGAGTTGCGGGTCGATCGAAGGCGCCGGTTTTTAGTATTGATGATGATGGGGTGGCTTCGATGAGTTGCAGCACTGGTGGATACCAGCCGTCGAACAAGCGCAAAACGTCGTCGGTATTCGTAACATTGGCGGTGGCCCACCAGCCGAGCCGTCCCTTGCCGACTGGACCGAGCCCGAATCGCTGACCACGTCCGTGAAGCTCGATTGCGGCGGCGGGAGGAATTGAGCTGGGAACGGTCGGAGATATGCCGCGCCAGACAGTGTAACCGCGAAAGATCGGATCGCTGTCGTTGAGCAGTTGTGAACGGACGCGCGAGTGAATGCCGTCAGCGCCGATCAGGAAATCAGACTCGATCGAGTTGCCATCGTCGAAGGTCGCGATCATCTTGTCGCTGCGTTGCTCGTACTGAACAAGCGTTTTGTCGAGATGAATTGATGATTGCGGGAGAGCAGTAAGGAGTATGTGCTGCAGGTCCGCGCGGTGCAGCGCGACCGCAGGATAACGATGATCTTTAATTGAGACTCGATTGATCAGCCGGCCGTGCTGGTCCATCCAGCTTATCTCGTTCATCACGCCTGCGTGCTCGAGAATCTTGTCGGCGAGGTTCAGACGATCGAGAACGCGCATCGCGTTGGGCCAGATGGCAATCGCGGCGCCGACGTCGAGCAGCGCGGGCGCCTGTTCGAAGACCTCAGGCTCAAACCCGTACTTTCGCAGTGCCAGCGCAGCAGTCAACCCACCAATTCCGCCGCCAACGATCGCGATCCGGACCATTAGCCACAAAAAAAGCACAAAAGGCTCAAAAAAGAAAGCCAATTTAAAATTCAGTTTATGTGGCTTTTGGCCTTTTTGTGGCTAAGAACATAGACGGAGATCGCCGACGCAGAAGGGGCCGGACTCTGGGAGACCGCTGCGGATCTGGTCGGTCGTGAAGCGGCGTGTTGGTACCAGGTCGTATGGCAAGGG
>DATENQ010000016.1:0-3702 GCA_035275005.1 Pyrinomonadaceae bacterium
AATTCCTACGATTTTAGGGCAAACTTTATTGTCACAAGCTTTCAAGGGTCGGTGTTCTGACTATAGAGCAACGCAGAAGGGCCGAGGGCAGTTGGAACTAGTTACTTCAGAACTGATTGCTCTCGGCCTTAAAAGTAAGGGGTCATGGGAATGAACGACAAGGCAAGTTATAGAATCATCCTGCTTCTGGTGGTCGGCCTGACCGCATTCTCAAGTGCAATGAAAGAGCTGAATCAGATTCAACAGTTGAGTCTGGATGCCAGCCGTCTGATGGCGCAATGGTCCGGCACGATTGTTCCCGTCGAAGTCCCGCAAACACCGCCCCCGCCCATGATGGCTAAGTCAGTAAAAACTGAGAGTTGTGAAATGAAGCAGTCGGCGCCCTCAGTTGAGCTTCCCTGGCTAACGCACGTTGCTCAAGCAGAGACTAACGAGATGGAAGAGACTGAAGCGCTACCGGTCGTGAAACGATCGAGCGACGTCAAAGTGAAGAAAGTGCGACGTCACGAGGTCGATCCGGTGCAACTTCAGGTGCGGATTCCTTCCGTTCCCGAAGCTGACGCTGAAGCATTTGAAATAGTTGTTCCGGAGGTTCCGGTAACCTCGTTTGCGGCGACACAGTTCAAATTCAAGACTCGCAAAGGCGGATCGTTCAGAATCAACACTCGCGATCGCGAAATGCTTTTGAAGACTTTTAATCGTAGTATTAATCTACGCACCGCTGGTTAATAAACTTTTCTAATTAGGAACGAGAGACAATGTTAATGAAAACCCTCATCAGTGCTATTTTGCTGATTGTCGCATTATCGGCAAGCGGAGCCGCGCTCCAGGAGCGGCGGCCCTTGCCGTCCGTTCCGTCGACGGTAGAAACCACGGCTGGCGCCGAACAACCTGGCGAGGAACTGCGTGAGGAGTTTCATCAAACCTATCCCCTATCAGCAACCGGTCGCGTCAGTCTTGAAAACCTCAATGGCGGCGTGCAGATCAAAGTTTGGGATCGATCGGCAGTTCAAGTTGACGCAATCAAAAGAGCCTACCGCAGAGAGCGTCTGGCCGAAGCCAAAATCGAAGTCAGCACCACTGAAGAAAACATCAGAATCAAAACCGAATATCCGGACGAGAACCAGAACTTCCGCGGCGGTGAAGGCCGCTACAACAATCCCGCGACCGTCGATTACACGTTGACCGTGCCGCGCAAGGCTGTACTCGAGTCGATTGAACTAATAAATGGCGCGATCGATATCGATGGCGTTGAAGGCAACGTCAAAGCTTCTTCGATAAACGGCAACGTTACCGCTAAGGGTCTTGCGGGTGAGGCCAGACTGTCAACCATCAATGGACCACTGCAAGTCACGTTTACACAACTCGACGAGACGAAGCCGATCCAGCTGGGCTCGGTTAACGGCAACGTCACGCTGATTATTCCGTCGAATGCAAACGCTTCGATTCGTGCGGGTACGGTCCACGGCGCCATCTCGACTGACTTTGGTTTGAAAGTCAAACACGGCGAGTATGTCGGACACAGTCTCGACGGTCAGATTGGTACCGGCGGCCCGCGCATCAAGCTCGGCAACGTAAATGGTGCTATCCGGATCAGTCACGCACAGGATGGACTGCCGGTTAACCCCGGCACGTCGATCGAGAGCGACGCCAAAAATGCCGACGGCGACGCAGATGAGGATGTTGATGTGGATGTAAAGATTCCTCAGGTGCGAACGCGTGTCGATACCGTGAAAATTGCCCGTGAAGCGCAACGTCAGGTTAATCAGTCGATCCGCGAGGCGCAGCGTGAAATGGAGCGCGCGCAGCAGCAACTGATACGTGAACAGGCCCGCGCGCAACGAGTAGTCGTCAGCAGATCGAGAACCGAAGTTGATAACGATAGAGTTACGGCGAAGGAATCGCGATCGTTTGCGGTGAGTGGCTCGCCGCGCGTGACCATCAACACTTTCGATGGACAAGTGACTATTCGTGGCTGGGACAAACCGGAAGTGATGTACAACGCGACCAAGGGTGCTCCCGATGAAAACAGTCTTAAGGACATCACCATCCAGGCCCAACAGATGGGAAGCGCGATCACCATCACTGCTAACAACAACGATCAGCAATACGGCAGCGTAAGCTTCGACGTTTACGTGCCGCGACAATCAGGTTTGCACGTTTCATCCGGTGATGGCGCGCTGAATCTCGACGGAGTCTCAGGCCAGATCACGCTTCGTTCAGGTGATGGTCCAATCGAAGTCGCGAATGGCGGCGGACAGCTTCAGGTAAACACGGGCGACGGCGTGATCCGCGTGATCAAGTTTGAAGGTCAGGTCGATGCCCGCACCGGCGACGGTGAAATCGCACTGGATGGCAACTTCAACTCGCTTTCAGCACGAACTGGTGACGGCCAAATTTCGCTGACCGTACCTGCCGGTTCCAGCTTCACCATCGAAACCAACGCCCCTGACGAAATCAGCAACGAGGGATTCAATGTTGCTGAGGACATTACTCCTTCCCCGCGCGTCAAACGCTGGCGCATCGGCAACGGCGGCAAGATCTTCGTTCTTAAGACCGGCGACGGGAAAATCCTTCTGCGCCCCCGGCAGTAACTTAGCCACAGATTTTCACAGATAAATACACGGCATAGATCTGTGTTCATCGGTGAAGATCTGTGGCAGGTTTTGCTTCAGCGCACAACGGCCTTGGTAGTTCGCCGGAAAAGTTCTCCTCGGCTTCGATTCATCATTTTCTCTACATCGCGTTCAAAGAAATACTTTAGAAACGCGGCAGCGCTTTGCTTCCTTGGCGCCTTTGCCGTGATCAAAACTTACAATTGCTTTACTTAACTTTACATAACTTTACCTAAATCGCTATGGCTTTTCGGGACTCGTCATCGCCCGCGTGATAAACTGCGACGGATGTTTCGGATCAGGATACCTTTGCTAGGGGTGTCGCTCTTGCTGGCGGCGCTTTTTTTCACTTCGTGCAAGAGTGATTACCAGGCTTCACAGCGACAAGGGCAAGGACGTCCGGGGCAGGGCGGGCCCGCTCGCAAAGTCAAAACCACGGCTGTCGCTGAAACGCCGTTTGGCGAAACTGTGACCGTCAACGGCACGCTCGCCGCTTACGACCAAACTACAGTTAGCGTGAAAGTTCCGGGACGTGTCCGCACGATCTCCGTGGACCTCGGCAGCGTCGTCTCGAAGGGTCAAACAATTGCCGTGGTCGATTCCGATGACTACCGCCTCCGCGTGCAACAAGCGGAAGCTTCGCTGGCCCAGGCGCGTGCACGCCTTGGCCTCGCGCCTGACGGTACTGACGACCGCGTCGATCCGGAACAGACTGCGACGGTGCGCCAGGCGCGCGCAGTGCTCGACGAAGCTCGTCACAACCGCGACCGCGCTGCGCGTTTAGTTGAGCAGGGTGTGATCGCGAAGGCCGAATTTGATACGGCGACTGCAACCTTCAAAGTTGCCGAAGGTCGCTATCAGGACGCTTACGAAGAGATCCGGAATCGTCAGGGAGTGCTTGCGCAACGCCGGTCCGAACTCGCTCTTGCAAGACAGCAGTTGAAAGACACTGCGGTAGTTGCGCCATTGAATGGCATCGTGCAGGAAAAGCGGACGAGTGTTGGCGAATATCTCGCGGCGGGTGCGCCTGTAGTGAATATCGTCAGAATGGATCCCTTGCGATTGCGCGCTGAGATACCTGAGCGCG
>DATENQ010000017.1:0-27861 GCA_035275005.1 Pyrinomonadaceae bacterium
GTAACTAGCTAAGTCTCTTCAACAACCGAAACATCGGATAACTCAACGCCAACAGCAACAACGCATACACGCTGTTTTTCGTGTCAGCCCAGATCGCGCCCGCGAGAAACAACACCGATCCGATCAACGCTAGTGCCGGTGTCACCGGATAACCCCACGCGCGATACGGCCGCGGTTTGTCAGGTTCGCGACGGCGCAGGACGAAGAGTGAGATGAACGAGAGGATGTAATTCGCGACGAAGAAGAACGCCAGCACCGTGATGACGCGTTCAAACCGCTGCCCAAATATTATGAATAGCAGCGCCACCGCCGCGCTCAGAAAAAGCGAGACGGTCGGCGTGCCGCCTTCGTTAACCACCGCTGCTTTGCTGCTGAATAGCCCGTCGCGGCTCATCGCGAAGATCACGCGCGTCGCCATCAGGTGCAATGCGTTGATGCCGCTCAGCATCGACGCGATAGTCAGGCAACGAAAGATCGTGTCGCCGTGTGTGCCGAAGATCACATTTGCAGCTTCACCAGCCGCGAACTCTTTGCCGGCGATTTGATTTATCGGCAAGACGTAAAGCAAAGCGACGTTAACCAGAAGGTAGATCGCCATGATTGTCAGCACGCCGCCTAACAACGCGCGCGGTATATCTCGACCCGAATGCTTTACTTCTTCGGAAAAGTAGATCACGCCGGCCCAACCGTCATACGTGTAGATCGCAGCCTGAAGCGACACAATGACGGCAGTGAGCGTAATGTTAGAAGTGGAGTAAGTTTCAGAACTTGTCAGCGAGCCATTACCGCCGAAGATAAAAGCGGCAGCAATCAACGCAAAGAAAGCCAGCGCTTTCACTAAGCTGGTGAGATTTTGAATGTTGCTGCCCCAAACAATTCCACGCCACTGGAGCAGCGCGAAAAAGATTGTCACTGCGGCGGCTGTTGCGGTGGCTTTCCCGTTCAGCGCGGGTATCAGCGCGCCGCTAAACATGCCGGCCACGAGAGCCACAGCCGCCGTCGAACCACACGAGGAAATCCAGTCGCTCCAGCCGACAATGAACCCTGCGTATTCGCCCAGGGCGTAGCGCGAGAAGACGTATTGCCCGCCCGAACGCGGGATCATCGTGCCGAGCTCGGCGAGCGAAATCGCGCCGAGCAGTGCGTAAAGACCTCCCGCGACCCAGATAAGCAGGAACGGCGCGGGTGCAGGTATCTGTTCCGCGATCTGTCCCGGCGCTCGAAAGATTCCAGCCCCGATCGTATTGCCAATAATGACCGCGAGCCCGAACCCTACTCCGAGCACGCGCAGCAGATGGCCCTGAGTTTTCATCATTTCTTAACCACGAAGTCACGAAGACACAAAAGAAAATTAGTGACTTTGTGTCTTAGTGGTTGATTACGTCTGCGTGTAGCAAGCGATGGAAGAGATGCTCGCCCGCTTCACGTCGCACGGAGAGCCGGCCGGTGTTGTACGCGCGCGAGTTCAGGCCACGTTGAACTGACTTGCAGATCGCGACGTCCTCGTCCTGTATTCGTTGGCCCACTTCCACGCTCGCATGGTTCTGCCTTCGTGCGTGCTCGCTGATTACATCCGGAAAGTAGAAGTCGAAGATGACCTCAGTCTGGTCCACGCCGCGAGGCACCACGAGGTTTGTGTCCATCACGCCGTCATACCAGTTGATCATGAAGTTCGGATAGATCCAGTAGTAGAGTGCGCGATCGCCTTTTCTTACCGCGCCGGTTTGCGCCTCAGCGCCCTCGCTCACGATCGGGCTCCACTGCAAACAATGGTGCACGCCGTTTTCGATCATGTAGTTACTATAGTCGAGCACGCTGTCGAGACCTTTGTGCAGGTAAGGCACGTGATAACCACCGTCAAGATAGTTGTCGACAAACACTTTCCAGTTGCACTCGAAATGGTAGTGACGCCGCTCGAACCAATGAAGATCCGTGAGCTGAAGCTCACTTATTTGCGCCACTAACTCCTCGCCCAGAAAATCAGTCAACAAGATCGCCGGATTTCGATCGACTCTGACGAATATCCAGTTTTCCCATTCGATCATTTCCAACGGAAGGAGCCCGTTGCCCGCACGATCGAAATCACAGACACCCGAGAAATCAGGCGTACCCCTCAACTCACCTTCAAGCGAGTAAGTCCAACCGTGATACGGGCAGCGAAGATGCGCGGCCTTGCCCTCGGGTTCGGTCATCACGGCTGCGGCATGATGGCGGCAGACGTTGAAGAACGCGCGCAGCACGTTGTCGTTACCACGCACGATCACGATTGGCTCGCCGGCTATGTCGCTCGTGACGTAATTACCGGGCTCGGTTACCTGATCGCGCCGCGCCGCGAGTTGCCATGAACGCGAGAAGACTGTTTTGAGCTCATGCCAGAAGAAATCTTTGTTGGTGTACCACGACGAAGGAATTGTCGAGGCCTGGTCGAGAGGAATCTTTGAATCGTACTGATCGACAATCTCCTTCAGTTTGGAATCCATAGTTATGTGATGGGCGTTGCTGTCTTGCGTTTGGGGTTGAAGAACGGTGTCTTTACCACAGTGGCGCGCACGTGATGCCTGACCGCTTCGACTGTAATCTCAAACTGCAAACGTGTTCCGGGTCGCGTGTGTCCGCGATTAACAGTAGCGAGTGCGATCATCCGCTTCAAGGTTGGCGACCACGTTGTAGTTGTCGCTTTGCCGACCTGAATGCCCTCTTTGAACACCGGCACCGCAACGCGCGACGCCATTGCTGAAACAGCCGGCGGCAATCCGACTGCCTCGTAAATACTCTCCACTTGCGGCCAGTCGATTTCAAGTCCGACAATCTCACGTGCCGGACCGCGTTTCTGTTCTTCGATGAGTGCCGCCTGGCCCACAAACCGGTTCTTGTCGAGATGCACGAGCCGCCCGAGACCCATCTCGAAAGGCGTGTATCGCTGCTCGTCAACCAATGCTTTCTTGCTGCTGTTAAAGTCGACATCGATCAGCAGCAATCCCGCTTCGACGCGCGCCACGTCGAGCGCGAGCATGCCGGCGGGATGAATATCAAACGCGCGACCGGCGCTCATCAATGCGTCCCACACCTTGATTGCCTTGTCCGATTCGATCCAGATCTCGTAACCGAGGTCGCCCGTGTAACCGGTGCGCGAAACCTCAACCGGCACACCTGCGATATTGCCTTTCGTTACGCGGAAATATTTAAGGTTTGCGATATCGGCATCCTGCACGAGACTTTTGAGCAGTCGTCCCGACGTTGGACCCTGCAAAGCCAGCGCGGAAACGCTCTCGGAGATATCTTCGATCTGCACGTCCATACCGGCGGCGTTCTGCGTAAACCATCGCAGGCTCGGATCCGCGGCGGTCCAACGGTAAGTGTTTTCCTCGAGACGCGAAACCGTGCCGTCGTCGATCACCTTCCCGCGCTCGTCACACCACGGCGTATAGACCACCTGGCCCACCGTCACCTTGCGCATATCGCGCGTAATGATGCGGTCGACAAGCCGTGTCGCATCTTTTCCGGCGAGCCGGTATTTGAACAGCGGCGAAATATCAATCAACGCCGCGGCATTGCGAATCGCGTTGTACTCGTGTTCATGATGCGGCTCGTAAGAACTGACCGCATAATAACCAGACCACTCCCGATAGCTAAGACTTTCGCAGAGCGGGAACGTCCGTTCGTGAAAAGCAGTTCCGATAGGCATAGGTTGTTTAAGTCGCAGATGAACGCGTATAAACGATGATTAGATCTGATCTGTGTTCATTCGCGTTCATCTGCGGCTATTTTCTGATCCGTGTTTGTCAGGGCGAGCGATTATAAGTATGCTAGCGCGCTTGCGGCAAGGCACCTACTTTCGGTGGCTGAATAATTCCGAACACAAGTATGAACAGCAAATACGACGTCGTCGTGATCGGGGGCGGGCATAACGGTCTGGTGAATGCCGCGTACCTCGCGCGCGCAGGGAAAAAGGTTTTGGTGCTGGAGAGGCGACACGTGCTGGGGGGCGCGGCGGTCACCGAAGAGGTGTTTCCCGGGTTTAGGTTTTCTGTTTGTTCGTATGTTGTCTCGCTCCTGAGACCGGAAATCATTCGCGAGCTTGACCTGCCACGTCACGGCCTCGAGATTCTTCCGCTCGACGGCACGTTCACGCCGATGCCAAACGGCGATTATCTCTGGCGCGTCAACGATCATGCGCGCACACGCCGCGAGATTGCACGTCATTCGCGACTCGACGCCGAAGCCTACGACGAATACGGCAAAGCCATGATCGAGATGGCCCACTTCGTGAAGCCGATCATGAGCATGACGCCCCCCGACCCCACGACCCTGGATCCGAAGGGGTGGAAGAACCTTGCGTTCCTCGGCCGCCGTTTTCAAAAACTTTCCAACGACGATAAGTACAACCAGGTGCAGTTGATGACGATGAGCGCGGTCGACTTTCTCGATCAATGGTTCGAGACGGACGTGCTCAAAGCGACGATGTCAGCTTCGGGAATCATCGGCACGTTTCTCGGCGTGCGCTCGCCGGGAACTGCCTACGTGCTGCTGCATCATTACATGGGCGAGATCGACGGCGCGTTTCGTTCGTGGGGTTTTGCGCGCGGAGGCACCGGCGCGATCTCAAACGCCATTGGCGACGCCGCGCGCGAAGCCGGAGTCGAGATCCGCACACAGGCGTCGATTGCAAAAATTTTGCAAAAGAACGGTCGCGCTACTGGAGTCGTGCTCGAGAACGGCGACGAGATCCATGCGGATGTTGTTTCATCGAGCGTCGATCCGCGTTTGACGTTCATGAAGATGATTGGCGAGGAACACCTGCCCGACGATTTCTGCACGGACCTCAAACGCTACAAGTATCGCGGCTCGTCAGGAAAAGTGAATCTCGCGCTCGACGGTTTGCCGGATTTCAAATCGTTGCCCGGCCCGGGCGCGCACTTGCGCGGCGCGATCTCGATTTCACCGAGCGTTGATTACATGGAGCGAGCTTACGATGAAGCGAAGTACGGGCGTTTTTCGCGACGCCCTTACATCGACATGGTGATTCCGAGTTTGACCGATCCTTCCGTGGCGCCGCCGGGCAAACACGTGATGTCGTGCTTCGTGCAATACGCGCCTTACAACTTGAAAGAAGGAAGCTGGGATGAAAAGCGCGACGAGTTTGGCGACACGGTGATCGATACGATCGCCGAGCACGCGCCCAACATCAGAGACCTGATTCGCGACCGCCAGGTGGTGACTCCACTCGATCTCGAGCGCGAGTTTGGCCTGTCAGAAGGAAATATTTTTCAGGGCGAGCTAACACTCGAACAACTCTTCTTTTTGCGTCCGGCGCCAGGTTGGGCGCAATATCGCACGCCGATCAAGAACCTGTACATGTGTGGCTCCGCCACGCATCCCGGCGGCGGGATCATGGGCGCTCCGGGTCGCAACGCGGCGCTGCAAATGCTGAAGGATTTTAGCCGCAGATAAACGCAGATCTGCGCAGATCGGCGTTTATCTGCGGCTAATATTAAAATGAGTTACGACGTCACAATCATCGGCGGTGGTCATAACGGCCTGGTGGCTGCTTGCTACCTCGCGAAGAGTGGGTTGAAGACGCTTGTGCTCGAACGTCGCGAAGTGGTTGGGGGTGGTGCTGTTACCGAGGAACTGCATCCGGGATTTCGTTGCTCAACGTTGGACCATGTAGCAGGGCCGCTTTCCGCGCAAGTAGTTGCGGATCTGAATCTCTCACGCTTCGGGCTCGAAATGATCACGCCGGAAGCGCGCGTGCTGGCGCTCTCGCCTGACGGCAGTTCGCTTTGCTTATACAACGATGTCAATCGAACCGTAAGCGAGATCGAAAAGTTTTCAAGTAAAGACGCGAAGAGTTATCCGGAGTTTGCCAACAGCTTTGCGCGCATCGGGCGTGTGCTGTCGCCGCTGATTTCGATGACGCCGCCGTCAATTGATCAACCTACGGCGACGGATCTGTGGCAACTCGGCAAGGTCGGACTCGCGTTTCGTGGACTCGGCAAAAAGGACGAGTATCGATTGCTGCGTTGGGGGCCGATGGCGGTTGCGGATCTCGTTGGCGAATGGTTTGAGACGGAGTTGTTACGCGCGACAGTCGCTGCACGCGGAATCAATGGCGCTTTTGCTGGTCCATGGTCCGCGGGGACGAGCCTCGGCTTGTTGTGGCAAGCGGCGATGGATGGAAACGCGATCGGACCTGCTGCTTACGCAAAAGGCGGAATGGGTGGTCTGTCCGAAGCGCTCGCAAACGCGGCGAAGGCTGCCGGCGTCGAGATACGTACGGGCGCTCACGTTGCGCAAGTTGCCGGGGTCGACGGCGATGGGCCGAAGGTGGTGCTCGAAGGTGGAGAAGAGATCGAATCGCGAGTGGTGGTGTCGAACGCCGATCCGCGCTCGACGTTTCTCAACCTCGTAGATCCGGTCGACCTGGATCCGAACTTCCTTTTGAAGATGCGCAACTATCGCGCGCCGGGCGTCGCGGCGAAGATCAACCTCGCGCTCGAGAGATTGCCGCAGTTCAGCGGCGTAAACGGCGGTGATCCAACGTCGAAACTTGCGGGTCGCATTCACATCGGTCATGAGATCGACTACCTCGAGCGCGCTTTCGACGCTTCGAAGTATGGCGAGTTTTCTGCTGAGCCATATCTCGACATCGCGTTGCCGTCGATCAGCGATCCCTCGCTCGCGCCGGCAGGCAAACACGTGATGTCGATTCACGTGCAGTTTGCGCCTTACAAGTTGAAGGAAGGCGATTGGACCACGCGCCGCGATGAGTTTGCAGACAACGTAATCGAACAGTTGGAAAAGTATGCTCCGGGCCTGCGCGATTCGATCGTCGCGCGCCAGGTGATTACACCACGCGATCTCGAAGAGACGTACGGTCTCAGCGGCGGACACATTCACCACGGCGAACAGTCGCTCGATCAATTCTTCACGTTCCGGCCGTTGATTGGCTATGCGCAGTATCGAACGCCGCTCAAACGTCTTTACCTCTGTGGCGCGGGCACGCATCCCGGCGGCGGCATAACCGGCTTGCCGGGAGCGAATGCAGCACGCGAGATCGCGCGCGACTTCAAGGCGGGAAGAGTTTGAGCCACAGATGAACACGGATTTCACAGATAAGCATTATTCATATCCGCGTCATCTGTGTTAATCCGCGGCTAAATATTATGAGCAAACGCAGCTTCGCCAGCGACAACAACGCCGGTGTTCATCCCGAGATCCTCAAAGCGATCAAAGCCGCGAACGAAGGTCACGTCATCGCGTATGGCAACGACCCTATCACCGCACGCGCCATCAAGCAGTTTCAGAAACACTTTGGTAACGACATCGCGGTGTACTTTGTTTTCGGCGGCACCGGCGCGAACGTGCTCGGTTTGAAAGCCATTTTGAAGTCGCACCAGACAATCATTTGCGCCGACAGCGCGCACGTGAATGTTGACGAGTGTGGCGCGCCCGAGAATTACACCGGCTGCAAACTGGTCCTGGTGCCCACTACTGACGGCAAACTGCGAGTCGAGCAAATCAAGCCACTGCTGCACGGTATCGGCGTCGAGCATCACGTTCAGCCCGGCGTAATCAGCATCTCGCAAGCTACCGAGATGGGCACGGTATACACGAAGAAAGAGTTGAAGACGCTCGCGAGCTTCGCTCACGACAACGGCATGTTGCTGCACGTCGACGGCGCTCGCCTTGCGAACGCCGCGGTGAGTCTCGGTGTCGCGTTGAGAGAGATCACGACCGAAGCGGGCGTTGACGTGCTGTCATTCGGCGGCACTAAGAACGGAATGATGTACGGCGAAGCAGTTATCTTCTTCGATCAGGAACTCGCCGCTGACTTCAAATACATTCGCAAGCAAGGTATGCAGTTGCCGTCGAAGATGCGCTTTATCGCGGCGCAGTTTGAAGCACTGCTGGCCGGTAATCTCTGGCGGCGCGGCGCCACACACTCTAACCGGATGGCGCAGATCCTGGGTGGCGAATTGGCTAAATTATCTCAGGTCAAGATAACTCAACCCGTTGAAACAAACGGTGTCTTCGCAGTGATACCAAGGAAGTACATACCGGCGTTGCAGAAGAAATACTTCTTCTACGTTTGGGACGAAGAGATTTCTGAAGTGCGACTGATGGCGTCGTTTGACACGACTGAAGAGGACATTCGTGACTTCGTTAAGTTCGTCCGAAAGACCGTCAAGTAAGCCGCAGGTTTGTGCCATTGATATCGGCACGTCGGGAGTGCGCGCGGCCTTGTTTGACGAGCGCGGTTACGAAGTACCCGGTGCACAAGCTCGCAGCCGCCGCGCATTTGCGACAGTTTCTGATTTTGCGGAGTTCGATCCCGATCAACTCGTCGATGAAGTGATTAAGACAGTCGACGAGTTGTTCACTTCTTACACCGGCGCGCAGATCGAGTTCATCGCGATTTCCGCGTTTTGGCATAGCCTGATCGGTATTGACGCTGCCGGACTTCCGACCACTCCAGTCCTGACCTGGGCCGACACTCGCGCCGCTCAATTCGCAAAAGCTCTGCGTTCAAATTTCGACGAGCTCGAGATTCACGCGCGTACGGGCTGTCGCTTTCATCCGAGTTACTGGCCTGCAAAGCTTCAATGGCTCAGGAGCGAGCACAACGAAAAATTCCGTAACACTTGTCGTTGGCTTGGATTTGCTGAATACCTTTGCCTGCGATTGTTTGGAGAGCGCGCGACGTCGATCTCGATGGCGTCTGCGACGGGGCTGTTTAATCAAAGAGACCGCGAGTGGGATCGGGAGTTCGTGCAAGCGCTTGGCATTTCTCTTGATACGTTGCCGGAAGTCCGAAACAGCGGGGGCAAACCCCTCTTCCTGACTTGTTCTGGTCCACGGCTCGCTGAATTCTTTGCCGCGCGCTGGCCGCAACTAGCCGAAGCTCAATTGATCACGATCGTGGGCGATGGTGCCGCGAATAACATCGGCGCCGGTTGCAGCACGAAAGAAAGGATCGCATTGATGGTGGGTACGTCAGGCGCGATGCGAGTCGTGTTTGCCGGTAGACCAACAGACGAGCTCTCGCCCGCGTTGTGGAGTTATCGAGTTTGCGAGAAGCGCGTTGTTGTAGGAGGCGCGCTATCCGATGGCGGCGGACTCATACAGTGGCTAACGGAATCGTTAAATCTTAATCAAGACGAGGTAGCAGAGCTCGAACCCGATGCACACGGCTTAACGGTCTTGCCGTTCTGGTCCGGCGAGCGAAGCACCGGTTGGTCCACTGACGCTCGCGGCGGCATCTTCGGATTACGACAAGGAACCAAACCGGTCGAGATTGTTCGCGCGACGCTCGAGTCGATCGCATACCGGTTCGCGTTAATCGCTCGCGCTATCGATCCGATCGCGCCTGGGGCCACGATAGTCGCATCGGGCAACGCGCTGCGTTCGTCTCCGGCGTGGCTGCAGATCATGGCGGATGTTTTAGGGCGCCCCTTGATGTTCGGCGGCACGCCCGAAAGCTCGATCCGCGGTGCTGCCTTGCTTGCGCTGGAAGCGGTGGGCAAAATAGTAACCATTGAGGAAGATTCGATTTCGATTGATCAGGTGTACGAGCCTGACATGTCGCGCCATGCCAGCTACCAGCAGGGCCTCGCGCGCCAGGAAGAGCTCTACAAACGACTTTATGATTTGTAAAACAGTTTTACGCAAAGGCGCAAAGGAGCAAAGCAGGAGATCGCTAAGTCTGGCTTTGCTGCTTTGCGCCATTGCGTGAAACCTTTTCTCGAAATAGGAGCCGGTAGGAATGAGCGCGCCAGTGCAGAAAGAAAACTCAAATCCCGAACTCGATCAACTTTGCATCAACACGATCCGAGCGCTAACGCTCGACGCCGTCCAGAAAGCAAATTCCGGCCACCCGGGACTGCCTCTGGGCGCGGCGCCGATGGCGTACGTTCTTTGGACCCGGTTCCTGCGGCACAATCCGGCGAATTCAAAGTGGGACAATCGCGACCGCTTTCTGCTCTCGGCCGGACACGGCTCGATGTTGATTTACTCCTTACTCCACCTGACGGGCTACGATCTGCCTCTCGAAGAAATAGAGAACTTCCGGCAGTGGGGCTCAAAAACGCCCGGCCATCCTGAATACGGGCTTACGCCCGGCATCGAGATCACTACCGGACCGCTCGGCCAGGGCTTTGCGAACGGCGTCGGCATGGCAATGGGCGCGGCGCATCTCGCAAGGAAGTTCAACCAAAAAGATTTTCCCCTCATCGATCACTTCGTTTATGCGATCGTCTCCGACGGCGATCTGATGGAAGGCGTCGCTGCCGAAGCCGCGTCGCTCGCCGGTCATTTGAAGCTCGGCAAGTTGATCTACCTTTACGACGACAACAGAGTGACGATCGAGGGGTTCACCAGTCTCGCGTTTAGTGAAGACGTGCAGAGACGTTTCGATGCGTACGGCTGGCACACGCAGACAGTCGCCGACGGCAATAATCTCGACGAGATCGAGCTGGCAATTCGCACCGCGCAGTCAGTGACGGATGCGCCAAGTTTGATTTCAGTCAAGACGGTGATCGGCTACGGCATGCCGACGCAGGGCACACGCAAAGCACACAGCGATGCGCCCGGCGAAGAAGCGGTGCGAGAAGCGAAGCGCCATCTCGGCTGGCCGGAAGACAAGAAGTTTTACATTCCCGAGGAAGCACTGGCGCATTTCCGCGAGGCAGTTCCGAACGGTGAAAAACTGGAATCTGAATGGAACGCCCTCGTCGAGAAATTCGAAGAGGAGCATCCGGACGAAGGAAAGACATGGCGCGTGACGATGAGTGGTGAATTGCCTGAGGGTTGGGAAGATCACCTGCCGAGGTTTGAAGATGGGAAATCGGTGGCGACGCGCGTGGCGAGTGGTGAAGTGATAAACGCGCTGGCGCCCGTGATGCCGATGCTCATCGGCGGCTCCGCGGATCTCGGCGTATCGAACAATACCGACATTAAAGAAAGTCATAGTTTCGAGGCCGATGCTTACGACGGGCGCATTTTGCACTTCGGCGTACGCGAACATGCGATGGGCGCGACGCTTACCGGCATGTCGCTGAACGGCGGTTTGATTCCGTATGGCGGAACGTTCATGACGTTCTCTGACTACATGCGGCCCGCGATCCGGCTCGCGGCGCTGTCGGAAGTGCAGGCCATCTACGTCTTCACGCACGATTCGATTGGCCTTGGTGAAGATGGGCCAACACACCAACCGATCGAACACCTCGCTGCGTTGCGGGCAATTCCGCATCTGTTTGTGATCCGTCCGGCGGACTCGCCTGAAGTTAGTGAAGCGTGGCGCATCGCGATCCTGCGCCGTCACGCGCCCACGGCATTGGCGCTAACGCGACAGAAAGTGCCGGTGCTCGATCGGAAGCGATTTGCGAAAGCAGACGGATTGCGGCGCGGTGCTTACGTTCTCGCTGATGCGGAAGCGGCTGACGGAAGTGTTACGACGCCGAAACTGATCCTGATTGCGACGGGCTCCGAGGTATCGCTCACGCTGGAGGCGCGAGAGAAGTTGCAGGGTGAAGGTGTACCGACGCGCGTCGTGTCGTTCCCGTGCTGGGAGCTGTTTGACGAGCAGTCGCAGGAGTATCGCGACGAGGTGTTGCCGCCCGCGGTTAGTGCGCGACTCGCGGTTGAGGCAGGCGTGCGACAGGGCTGGGATCGGTTTGTGGGTCCAAAAGGTGATGTTATCTGTTTGGATCGTTTTGGCGCGTCCGCGCCGGGAGAGGTGGCGTTGAGGGAGTTAGGATTCAACGTCGATAACGTATTGAAGCACGCGCGCGCGTTGCTCTAAGTTAGTTATGCGTATTGCGATCGGCGCTGATCATGGTGGCTTTCCGCTCAACGAGCGGGTGATCGAAGAACTGCGCGGCGCCGGTCATGAGCTCATCGACTTCGGCACTCACGACGGATCTCAGCCTGATGATTATCCTGACTATGCAAAACAAGTCGGTGAAGCTGTGCAAAATGGCTCGGCAGATATTGGTGTGTTGATTTGTGGCAGCGGTGTCGGCGCGGCAGTAGCGGCTAATAAGCTTCGCGGCATTCGTGCGGCACTGTGTGGCGATACTTATTCCGCGCATCAGTCACGCGAACACGACGACTGCAACGTGCTATGCCTTGGAGCGCGCGTGGTCGGAGTCGAGCTCGCCCTTGAAATCCTCCGCGCATTCGTGGCAGCCCGGTTCACCGGCGAAGAACGCCACCGCCGCCGCCTCGCCAAAGTCGCTGCAATGGAACAAAACCCTTAACCACAAAGAGCGGGGGCAAGCCCCTCTTCCTGACTTGTTCCTTTCCCAGGCGCCCACAAAAAAGAACAACTGAAAAAAGAACAAGTTAGGAAGAGGGCTTTTCCTGACTTGTTCCTTTCCAAGGCGCCCACAAAAAAAGAACAACTGAAAAAAGAACAAGTCAGGAAGAGGGGCTTGCCCCCGCTCTTTGTGCTTAGAAGACGAATCTTAAAGCCGCCGGTAGTACCTGAAACTGCACCGGCGTCACTCCGCGAACGTTTCCGTCGGCTTCCAGAGGCATCGCATCCTGCACCAGGAATGTCTCGATGCGCGCGATGGTTCCCTGGGTGATTGTGACTTTCGGATTATTGACGTGCCCGCCGGTGTGTATGCGCGAAAGCTCGGTCACGACATTCGCGCGGGTAAGACCGGAAGCAGTGATCACGTCGAGCTTTCCATCGTCGATGCGCGCCTCCGGCGAAAACATCATCCCGCCTCCGGCGTAAAGTCCGTTCGCCACGGCAGCGAGATTCATCGGCCCATCCATTACCGTTCGTCCATCGACACTGACAAGCACGCGTCGTTCGCGCCACGCAGCCAAAGCCCCCACGGCCGCAAACACAAACCGAAACTCACCGGAAAAGTTGCGCATAAACTTTCCCTGCGCCGCCACCCGTCCCGCCGTTTCGCCGCCAATGCCCATCGTCGAAGCGTTCAGACAAATGAAAGGCTTCTCGTACCCGTTGCAACGCCCGTAAAGAACATCGATTTGTCGCGCCGGGTTCTTCTGAGTGATGACTGTATCGATCCACTTTTCCAGCGGCGCGCGACTGCCGTGCAGCCCACGAGCAAAATCGTCGCCCGTGCCTGCCGGGAGGATGGCAAGCGTTGCGGAAGGATTGACTGCTGTTGGAAGAACGTCTGTGTCGTCGTTGAATTCGAAGAAGCCTTCGGCAGCTTCGCTGAGCGTGCCGTCACCACCAACGACGACGACAGCCTCCGTGCCGGATCTCAGCGCCGTGCGCGTCTGATTTGTCGCGTCGCCCGGTGATTTAGTTTCGTATGCTTGATACTCAACGCCGGCGACGTCGAGTTGTTGTTTGACCTGAGGCCAAACACGCCGCGCTTTAGCCGCGGCGTGATTGATTATTATGAGAGTTTTGATCCGAGTAATCCGGGCTGAGTTAACCGCGGGCTCGAGCGCGACTTGCCGCCAGCGCCAGTTCACGCGCACGCGGCATCGCATCGACGGCGCGCGCTACCTGCGGATCGGCATCGTTGAAAACCTGCGTCGCGATTCGATAGCCGTAAGCCGCTGACAGTACGTTGTAACGCAACTGTCTTTCAGCGTAAGTGCGCGACTTATCGAGCTGATCCGGAGTCACCTTGAACATCGGCTTGTCCGTCGCAAACTTCTTCAGCGCCCTGAAAAGATTGTCGGTAACCGGATAGTCCTCGCTCGCGAGTTCGTGTTCAAACTCGATCGCGCGTTGAATCTTGTACGACTCAAACCCGGGAACTCTTCCGGTCGTCAACTCCAGCGAGAACGCGAAGAGTATGTCGCGCAAGTGTCGCTCACTCGCCGTGAT
Organism: Pyrinomonadaceae bacterium; assembly: GCA_035275005.1. Taxonomy (GTDB): domain Bacteria; phylum Acidobacteriota; class Blastocatellia; order Pyrinomonadales; family Pyrinomonadaceae; genus PSRF01. The sequence goes on from DATENQ010000017.1 coordinate 13,829, forward strand.
GAATCCCGGCTTAACTACTTCATCCGGAGAAATACCACCGCCACCATAGACCGCGCGTCCGGTGTCCGTATGACTCTCCGGCCCGGCTTGCGGAGTTGGCTGGTTGGGCTTGTCGGCTGCGAGACCGCCCGGGAAGTAGTAGTTGTAGTTACCGCCATTCGTATAGTCGCGCTGAATCAGTCGACCCGAAGGCGTGAAGTACTTGGCAATCGTCAACAATAGCGCCGAGTCGTAATCCAACTGGAACGGAAACTGTACGAGGCCTTTGCCGAAGGTAGTTTCGCCGATGATGAGCGCGCGATCGTGATCCTGGAGCGCGCCGGCGACGATCTCAGCCGCCGAAGCCGTCTCGCCGTTAACCAAAACGACGACCGCAACGTTGTCCGGGTTCTCGTTCACCGCCGCATACGACTGCGAACTGTCGCGGAAACGACCTTTCTGCGAAACAATCATCTGACCGCGTTGCAGGAACGTATTCGCAACGCGCACCGCCTGAATCAACAGACCACCGCGATTGCCGCGCAGGTCGAGCACCAGCATGTTCATGCCTTTGTCGTGCAACTCCCTGAGCGCCTGCTGGAATTCGTCATCAGTCGTCAGGTTGAAACCGCCGGTCATCGCTACGTAACCGACGCCCGGTCGCAGCATGTAAGCCTGTGCGATTGAAGGCAGCGAGACTGCATCGCGAATGATGTTTACTGTTTCAGTCTCTTTAGTGGCGGGATGTTCGACCGTGACCTTGACGGTGGTGCCACGCGGTCCGAGTAAAAACTTTCGCACTTCCGGATAGGTCTTGCCGGCCATCGAGTTGCCGTCGACTGCGAGAATGCGATCTCCAAAGCGCAGACCGGCGCGCCAGGCGGGCGAATCAGGGAAGGTGGCGCGAATGAAAGTATTAACATCTTTGCCCTCGCGCAGATCTTCGATCGTGGCGCCGATTCCCATGTACTCCGAGCGCTGCTCGGTGCGGAACGAAGCGTATTCTTTTGGATCGAAGTAGGTCGAATGCGGATCCAGCACGCCCAACATGCCAGTGATGGCTGACTTGAAGACCTCGTTGTAGTCGAGTTTCCTGCCGTCAATGTGGTTTGCCTGGATGACGGACAGGGCTTCGGCAAGGTCGCTCCTAATCATCGGGCCCGTCGGGCCAGTGAGACTCGACTTGCCGGTGGCGGTCCCTCCTGAGGTCGTCGGACGCTCGGGAGTTGTTGCCCGTCGGGCGGATCTTGTTTGCTGGGCAATAATCAGTGCGGGAAGTGTCAGGGCGAAAATGAGGAATAGAATTCCCGGGGCAAAAGACCTTTTTCTCACGCAACCCTCCTAAAAACCTGTATATCGCTGGTTCAGACTGTCAGGGGCCGGGTTTCGGTCGGAAACACGGGGACGCCCAGAATAACATGAAGCACCAAACCTTTTGAATGTACGCAGGGCGCTCGGCGAAGTTTTGTGCAAAATCGTCGTAGGCATGTAGATGCCGGTTGGCGGACTTTGGTCGCCTGTCTTTTTATATGTCGAATAGGACTTATAGGTCCTATTTGCTTTATTATGCGTCCCAAGCTCTCGCACGACAGTTCGACGGAGGATCTTGAATGCCATTGAAACGGGATAGTCTTTTGTCTTTTGCCAACTCGCATCGCGAGGAGTTTGAGACGCTGCTCAAGCGTTTTGTAGAAACTCCGACGGTCTCCGTCGATCCCAATCATCTCGACGACATCCGAAAGGGCGTCGAGCTCACCGCCGAAACCCTCGAAGGATATGGCGGAAAAGTCGAGATTTACCGGGCTGAAAAGGGAAATCCCGTCATTCATGGCGTGTTTGGCAACGATAGCAACCTGCCCACCGTGACGGTTTACAACCATATCGACGTCCAGCCTGCGTCGAAAGAAACAGAGCCGTGGGAAACCGAGCCTTTCGAGTTCACAAAAAAGGGCGACACGTACTACGGCCGCGGCACCACCGACGACAAAGGGCCCGCGCTCAGCGCGCTGTTTGGCGCGCGCGCGGCGATCGAGGCAAACGTGCCGGTCAACATCCGTTTCCTTTGGGAGTTTGAAGAAGAGATCGGCTCGCCAAACTTTGAAAAGATCATTACCAAAGCCGAACCAAATCTGCGGACGGATTCCGTAGTCGTTTCTGACACGGTTTGGGTCTCGCGAAACCGGCCTGCAAGCTCCGCGGGACTGCGCGGACTGCTCGGTTTCATCCTGACCCTTGAAACCGCAACCGTGGATACACACTCGGGCGAGACCGGAGGCGCGTCGCGGAACCCGATTGCTGAGTTGATGCAGCTTCTTACAGATCTCTACGACGTCCGAACCGGCAAGATTAAGATCAAAGGCTTCTACGACGACGTTATCCCGCCGTCCAAACAAGAGCTGCAAGACTGGGCAAATTCCGGTTTCACCACGAAAGCGTTCAAGAAAGCGCACCATTTGAAGAAGATGCGCAGTGAAGATCCGCTCGAGGTGATGAAGCGCATCTGGGGCATGCCGACGCTCGAAGTTCACGGCATGGTCGGTGGTTACCAGGGACCGGGTTTGAAGTCGATTGTTCCGCCGCGCGCGGAGTTGAAGGCGTCGTGTCGTTTAGTTCCGGTTCAGGATCCGGTGAAGATCAAGAAACTGATTACGGCGGCTGTGAAGGAAAGAAATCCCGACGTGAAGGTTCACTTTGAATCGGCGGCACCGGCGTTTCGAACAGTGCTCGAAGGTGAACTGCCGCTGGCGCTGAAGCGCGCGATCAAGTTTGCTTTTGGACGGGACGCGGTTTTTGTGCGCGACGGTGGCACGATCGGCGCGATGACGAGCATCGAGAAGGTGCTCAACTGTCCGGTGCTGTTCCTGGGTCTATCTCTGCCGGAGCATGGCTATCACGCACCGAATGAGAATTTCGATTGGCAGCAGGCGTCAGGCGGAATGGTGGCATTTGCGAAATACTTCGAAGAGATCGCGAACCTCCCGAAATAGTTTTAGCCGCAGATTTACGCGGATGAACGCAAATCAGAATCAGCGTTTATTTGCGTTAATCTGCGGCTAATTTCAGATAATGCAGGAGAGGCGTTCTTCGTTGAGTGGGACGAAGCCTGCGCGTTCGTAGAAGATGCGGGCCTGGGGGTTTTGCAGGTGTACTGATGTGTCGATGCGGGTGACCGCTTCTTTTCTTAACTGCTCTTTCAGTTGCTCCAACATCTCCGAGCCGACGCCGTGGTCACGACGGTCGGGTTTTACGAAAACGTCGTCCAGTTTCGCGACCACTGAGCCCATCGCCGTCGAAATACCGTAACCGACAACACAAACTCCCGCGACGCCCTCGTCGTCGTAAGCCAGCCACACAAACCCTAGCTCCGGGCGTTCCAGGTAGAGATCGAGAGAATCGTTGAGGCCCTTCAGGCCAAGGTCGCCGTAGGCCTGACTGCTGGACAGATAGTGTTCGTCAGCACGGAGAAACTCGCTCAACATGTGAAACGCGTCGCGCACGTCCGCCGCGCCCATTTTTCGGCAGGTAACCACATTCACGCGACTAATGATGCCATAAAGTACAAAGCACGAAAACTCGGTGCTATAATCCAGCCTCCGCAATTCCACGTAGTTCCATCCCAATCGACTGTAGGTCAGGAGCCAATGAAAAAGACTGCCACTCTCTTCGCCATCGCACTATTTCTCGCCACCGCAATCTCGGCATTTGGCCGCGAAGCACGGCTGGTCCGCTATCCGCACTACCACAACGGCCGCATCGTCTTCAGCTATCTCGGAGATATCTGGACCGCTGATGAAAACGGCCAGAACGTCCAGCGCCTGACCGTCAATCGCGCGCGCGACGTTTATGGACGTTTCTCGCCGGACGGAAAATGGATCGCATTCTCGAGTGAGCGCAACGGAAATCTCGACGTCTATCTGATTCCTTCGGGCGGCGGCAACGCCAAACAGCTAACCAGTCACTCCGCTGATGACGTCGTGCTCGGCTGGTCTGCTGATTCACGCTCGGTGCTGTTCAGCAGCAATCGTGGCGAAGACTTCATGCCGCAGCTTTATCTCGTCAGTACGGAAGGCGGCATGCCGTGGAAAGCCGGCACTGACATGGGCGTGCAAGCGTCGTATTCGCCGGATGGCAAGCGACTCGCTTACAACCAGAAGGCGCAGGTTTACTGGCGCAAGTATTATCGCGGCTCCTATCAAAGCGACATCATGATCATGGACGTCGCGGCGAAGAAGTTTACGCAAGTCACGGATTTCGACGGCCTCGATTCATGGCCCATGTGGGGACACGATGGGTTCATCTACTTCGTGAGCGATCGCGACGGCAACGGTCTCACCAATATCTGGCGTGTCTCTGACAACGGCGGCAAGGCCGATAAGGTTACGAGCTTCAAGAGCGGCGACGTTCGATGGCCCGCGATCAGCGCCGATGGTCGCGTGATCGTTTTCGAGCACGACTTCGGCATCTGGAAACTCGACGTCAACTCAAAACGCGCGACTCAGATCACGCTGAACATCGACGCGGAAACCGAAGAGAACATGACTGAGCTTCAGTCGTTCAACTCCCAGGCGGACGATTACGATCTCGCGCCGTCGTCACGACGCATCGCATTCTCGATTCACGGCGAAGTCTTTACCGCGCCGGTCGAAGAAGGCGATCTCAAGCAGGTTACTGATGGACCAGCACGCGATCGCAGCGTCAGCTATTCACCGGACGGCAAGTGGATCTCTTATATCTCCGACAAGAGCGGGCGCGAAGAGCTCTATGTGGTTCCGGTCGATGGGTCGGCGCCGGCGCAGCAGATCACAGACATCGACGCGCTGAAGTTTGGCTACGATTGGTCTCCCGATTCGAAAGAGATCGCCTTCGCGTCGTCTGACAACAACCTGCGCAAAGTGACTGTCGGCACGAAGCAAGTGACCATGCTCGACACGTCGCGATACGGCGGCTTCGGTAATCCGGTCTGGTCGCCTGATGGCAAGTGGATCGCTTATTCGAAGTCAGACATTTCGCGCACGTCTGACATTTACATGATCGCAGCGTCCGGCGCGGAGAAAGAGCCACACAAAGTCACGTTTGATGCAAACACCGATGCGAATCCGCGCTTTGGACCAGACGGACGCAAGCTCTTCTTCCAGCGCGCCGAGGCGACTACGGGAAATGCACCAACGTCAACTCAGATTTATTCGGTCTGGCTTGAGCGACAGGACAAAGATCCGGACGACGCTGAAGAGCGTGAATCGGATCTGGCGGAAGCCGATGAGCTTGGTGTGCCGGTGCGTCGCCCGGTGGCCCGGACGCCGCCACGAGAGATCAAGGTGGATTGGGACGGTCTCAAGCGCCGCACGCGACAGATCACGCGCATGCCGTTTCCGATTTTTAACTACACCGTCACGCCCGACAGCCGCACGATCGTTTTTGTAACGACGGAACCGGCCGGTGCGGCGAGTCTGCCTGTTATCTATTCAATCCAGGAAGACGGGCGTCGTCTCACGAGAGTTACCGCCGGGCAGCCTCCGACCGAAGGCGCCGATGGTCCGGGAGGCGGCGGTGGTTTTGGTGGCGGCATTTCCGATCTGCACATTTCACGCACCGGGCGGACGCTCTTCTTCCGCGAGCGCGATAACGTTTACTCAATGCTGCTCCCGCTCCCCCTGGCAACAGGAGCAGGCGCGGGTGCAGGAGCAACCGCAAGCGCAGCAACGGGAACAACGACAACTGCGGGCACAGGTCGTGAAGCAGTAGCAGTCCGGCGAAGAATCAATTTCAACGTGCGCGTGAGCGTCGAACGCCCGTCGGAGTGGGCCGAGATGTTCGACGATGGCTGGCGCACGATGAAGTATCGTTTCTACGATCCGAAGATGCACGGCATGGATTGGGACGCGATGCGCGCGAAGTATCGCCCACTCGTCGACTTCGTCGGCGACCGGCAGGAGTTGCTCAACATCATCAACGAGATGATTGGTGAGTTGAACGCTTCACACACCGGCGCGGCGCCGCCGCCACGTGGGCCAGGCGGTGGCGGTGTTTCTACGTCGCACCTCGGTATCGAGCTTGAGCCTGACATCGCTGCCGGTCGCTATCGCGTGGCTTACATCTACGAAGATGGACCAGCCGACAAAGACTGGGTGCGCGTGAAAGTTGGCGACTACCTGCTCGCCATCGAGGGCAAGCCGGTGAAGGCCGGTGACGAGTACTGGCAACTCCTAAACGAGCGACTCAATCGCAAAGTCAACGTGACCTTCAACTCGAAGCCCGCGGAAGATGGCGCATGGAACACGCGCATCGAGGCGATTTCAACCGGCGCTTACAGCCAGTTGCGTTACGAGCGTTGGGTCAAGGAACGTCGCAAGAAAGTTGACGAGCTGTCGGGCGGGCGCATCGGCTACCTGCACATCCAGGCGATGAATCCGCCGTCGCTGCGCAGGTTTGAAAAGGAGTTGCGCGAGTATCGCAACAAGGAAGCGATGGTTATCGATCAGCGTTGGAACGGCGGCGGCAACATCGAACAGGAGTTGCTGGCTATCCTGGTCCAACGGCAATACCAGGTCTGGCAACCGCGCGGCACTGAAGCAACGGGCCGTCCGTTTGCCGGATTCTTCGGACCGAAGATCGTTTTGCAAAACTGGCGCTCCGCTTCAAACGCCGAGATGTTTCCGGCGGGGTTCCGCGCGCTCGGGCTCGGTAAAGTCGTTGGTACTCCAACGATGGGAGCAGTTATCGGTACGGGTAGTTACAGTTTGATCGACGGATCGACTGTGCGCACGCCGGGAGTTGGTGTGTTTCTCGCCGATGCGAAACATACGAACATGGAGAACTACGGCGTCCAACCTGACATGCTCGTCGATAACAAACCTGAAGACACGCTGGCTGGACGCGATCGTCAACTCGAGGCTGCGGTTGAAGAGTTGATGAAGCAATTGAACGGCTCGCGAAAGAACGTCGCGACCGAAGGTCAGCAGCAGAAATAAGCCACGGATTACACGGACAAACACGGATCAGAATTTCTTTTTTCTGATCCGTGTTTTCCGTGTTCATCTGTGGCTATTATTTCGGTAACAGTACTGAATCGACGACGTGTATCACACCATTCGATTGATATACATTCGCGATCGTCACTCTCGACTGCCCGCCTTTTTCATCCGTTAACACGATCGAGTTTCCATCCATCCACGCCGTCAACGTGCCGCCGTTGACCGCTTTCAACCACGCCTTGCCATGACCAGCCTTGATCTTCTTCGCGAGCGCGTTCGAGTCGAATCTTCCAGCGAGCACGTGATAGGTCAGGATGTTTGTGAGCATCCCCTTGTTCTCAGCTTTTAGCAGCGTGTCGACAGTGCCCGCAGGCAGTTTGTCGAACGCAGCGTTTACGGGCGCAAACACGGTGAACGGACCCTTGCTCTTCAACGTTTCCACCAGTCCCGCGGCTTTCACGGCGGCGACGAGTGTGGTGTGATCCGCGGAGTTAACGGCATTGTCGACGATGTCTTTCGATTTAAACATCGCGGCGCCGCCAACCATCGGATTGTCGTCCATCGAATTCATTTGGGCGCGAGCTTGTTGGCTCGCAACGGTGACTGATGCTACGGCCAGCAGCACCATGACTAATACTCTTTTCACGGTAATACCTTCCTCGTTAGAACTGATTTGTAGAACTCGATCTATATACGGAAGGATTGTTAGCCGCGGATTTACGCAGAAGAACGCAGATTATGGTGTAACGATGTTTTCCATTTTCACGACTTCGAAATTCGATCCTTTGATCGATTTCAAAGTATTTAACTCGTCGTCGTTCCAGCGCGGATCGGGTGCGCCGCTGATGAACCAGTTCGATCCGTTGTCGGCCAGGATCATGCCGTACTTCTTCAGCGCGCGCAGGATCACCTGCATCGCGGGTGAGTAGCCCGAGATATCGACGGACGCCTTCAGACGCACGCGCATTCCCATCGGTGGACGATCGACACTCGTGTTTGTACTCGCCCAGTGACGAGCAGGAACGACATAAGCGCGGCGTGTGATCTGTGCCGTGAAACGAATCGCGTGCTTGATCTCCTGTTGTTCAAACACTTCGTCGTAGCGAACCAGGCCCGGGAAGATCGGCAAACCCGCCGCGTCGGCTGAAGTCCAACCGGCGGGACGCAGTGCGTTTGAATTTAGATTGAAGACAGCGCCCGAGTCACAGTTCCAGCTCGCCCCGTTGTTGATGGGAAACGCGCGATACATCTCGTACAGTTTCCAGTTGTCGCGATCGATCACCAGCACGTGGCGATCGCCGGTACCGTTTGGACCACCTTCGATTGGAGCGCTGGACGGGACCGGATACGGGCCCGGATCGCTTTGCGAACCGAACGCTGTGAAGTTGATCGGCACGGGCGTTTGATTGCCGGCGACGACTACGTAAGGAATGCCGTTCGGGGCGCCGTTCCAAACCGTGCCGAAGTCAGGGTGCAGGCTCGTGTTCAGACCCATGCCCGCGATCAGGTTGTCAGAGTTTGGATCGACAGGACTGCTCGAGATGTCCTGGTTCCAGGCGTTATCGAATGGAAAGAGTTGTTTGCCGTGAAGACTCGCGCCGGCGCCGAGCTCTGGAGTCGGTTGAACGACAGGCCCGTCGTCCGGTGGACCACCACCAACGTGACCGATGCCGACGCGTACACGATTACTCGTCATACCGCGCAAAGTGATTCCCACCAGTACGTCGCCAACGTCTCCGAGGTTGTCGTGCAAACGCACGATTACCGACGTTATCCCGGAGAGATTGGGAACACTGCCGACGTATTCAACTGTGAGTGGATATTGAATGTGATTGCCGTCTTCAGCGCCGGCGGTGACGCTTGCCGCAGTCTCGCCGGGAAGCAAGGTGAGATTAGTGGCGAAGAGCATCACGCGCGTGCGTTCGTCTACGCCGAATTGCACGGGCGCCGTGGCAGGAAACGGCTCTTCCAGCCGAGTGGTTGATTCAACAGCGAGAGCGCGCGTGGAGTTTGCCTTGCTCAATAAAACCGGCGGGCTCGCGAGCCGTGCCCTTGTAGGCGTGAACAAGGCGATACAACCAAACACGAGAAGAAGAACGAAATAGACACGGATTGCCGGGGAGCTTCCCATAGTTCGACGATGACCGTTACGATTTTTTGATGTTGAGGTTAGGGCAAGTGAGGAGGCAGCAAGTACGTACCCAAAGTAATTGGGTAAACCGTGCCAAGTCAAGAAGTTTCAGTTTAGAGCAGCTTTGCACGATAAAACCGTGTTTCGTCGTGCAAAAGGATTCATCGTGCAAAGCTGGTTAGAACTTTATTAAGGGCCGTAGATCGATGAGTTTGCGAGACGGAAAGCGTATTGAAGCGTGACCCACTGAGACACTTCCTTGCCGGCTTTCATCGCCGGTTTGAATTTGATTTCGCAGGCGGCGCGGATGGCGTTCTCGGTGAGTCCGTAAGGAAGTCGTCGCACTACTCTGACGCGGTCGAGCTTGCCGTCGCCCATTAGCAGAACTTTCAGTGTTACCACACCTTGCACGCCGACTCGCCGCGCTTCACGCGTGTAGGTCGGGTCGGGCTTCGCGGTGATTTCTGCTTTAACGTCAACTTCCTTCGGTGAGAAACCCGCTACTGCCGGAGGGTCGAGCAGATGCGCGAGTGTGCCATCGCTGGTGCAGCGATAGTCCTCGTCTCGTTCAGCGGTGACCTGTGAACGCGGCGGTAGCGACGACGCCGGAGCAGGCTTCTCCTCCGGCGTCGGTGTTGGTGTTGGAGCGGCGACGGGTTGCGCGCGTCTACCGGATTGAGCAGATGCCGAAGTGGCAAATACGAGAATGAGAACGAGTAAGGCCTTCATTCCTCTGGGCCAGTACAACTTGGTCCGTGCAGGGCAGGAATCTTCTGACTGATGATTGGATACTTGGGAGCTTCGTCGATGTTGATCTGAGTCCAATGAGCGTAGTTTTCAGGCACATTAGTATCGGCAAAAATTGCTTCGACGGGACATTCGGGAACACACGCATCGCAATCGATACAGGTGTCGGCGTTGATGTAAAGGCGATCCGTTAACTCGTGAAATGCTTCAACAGGACAAACAGCTGCGCAGTCGGTGTACTTGCAATCGACGCACAATTCAACAACTACGTAGGTCATTGGGGAAGTAAGCTCCTTTCGATGATGGCAAATAGTTATTCACTCGTGAGTGTAATGTCAACCATAAAAACTAAACCACAAAGACACGAAAGCACAAATGCAATTAAAGATTTGTGACTTCGTGCCTTTGTGGTTAAGAATTTCTGTGCTTTATGCGCCTTCGCTTTCGCGCTTCTCGACTTTACCGGGGCCGTTGACGGTTTTGTGAACTACCGGGTCGCCCCGGTAGGTGATAGTAGAAGGACCTGAGATCGTGGCGTCGAGTTGCTCTTTGACGTCGAGGTCGATGCGCGAGACGCCCTTGCTATCCACGACTGCTCGCGAGGCGCGCAGGTTGTGAGTATCGATCTTACCGGCGCCGCTGCTGTCGATATCGACGGTGTTTGTGGTGCCGGACACGATGATGCTTGGTGCGCCGTTTGAATCGATCTCAAACTTCTCGTTCTTCATGTCTTTGATATCAATCCGGCCGGCGCCTGAGACTGAGAGACCTTCGAGATTGGGCACAGTAATCCTGAACCGCACCGGCTCACTCATCGAATAGCTCTTGCTACTCTTCAGTCGCAACTGGTTGCCGTGTACCTCAGTAGTGACAAGCTCCAGCACGTTGTCGTCGCCTTCAACTTCCAGGCTCTGATCCTTTTGACAAGTGACTTCGATCTCAAACGCGCCTTCCGTCGAGATCGAAGTGAACGGCGAGATTTGACGCTTCTGCACAATGCGCTTGCCGGAGCCCTTAACTTGACTGCGCATGCCGTGATGACAACCGGCAGCCAAAAGCGGCACCAACAGAAATAGCAACGCTAGTTTTCGCATCGATAGTTCCTCCTCATCGGTGATAAGTGAACCAGAAATAGATTGCCTGCCCCACTCCAATAAAGAAACCGATCATCGCGCCGAAAAGTTCAATTGTTTTTAGATGGTGCTGAGCGACTGACAGCACCAGCTCTTCAAGCTTTGCCAAAGGATAGTCTGACACCTTCTTGCGCACCAGCCCGCCGACGTCAAACTCCGCAATCGCAACGGGCAGGCGTTCGCGCGCCGCGAGGGTAATGCGCTCGACCAGCGCCGCACTCGCACGCTCCATCGCATTGCGAGAAACGTGATCGCCGAGACGCCCGATCGGAGCGATTAACAAACGCTCAATCTGCGCAGTCATGATGGCGTTGATAGTGCGCGCCGTATCTTCGCGGGCCAGCAAGCCGAGCAGGCTTCGGGACAGAACACTTTTTACTTGTGTGGGAGAATTTGAATCGATCTGTTGCATTACGGCGCCGAGTGTCTGCGGGCGCAGCCGATCGATCGCGTCCGTCACCTGGATCGAAAGCGACGTCGACAACGTTTCACTGCGAAGAATCTCAATCAGTCGATTGCTTATCTGCGACTTCAGATCCTCGAACCTGGTCGCATCGAATTGCCCGATCAGCTCGTCAAGCGGACGCGCCATCACGTTGTCGATCGTCGCATTCAAAAACGACTCGGCTTCCTGTTCGAAAGCGGGACCGCGCAGATACTCCTCGACACGTTTCGGCAGCGTCTTGTTAACGAGCTCGTCGACTTCGCGGTGAATGCGATCGCGAGAGATGAAGATCTTTTTGAAGAGCGATAGCTGTTCGTAATAATCATCTACTTCATGTTTTATCAAGCCACCAATCTGTTTCCGCGTTGTCTGGCTCGTCGCGATGTCGGCCAGATGATGAACGATCGGCGGCACTTGTTGATCGATACGATCCTTAATGAAAGCAATCGTTTCGGGTGTGAACGTTTCCGCGAGCTTGGCGTTGCTGCGAGCCAGTTCGTCCAAACGCCCTGACACAAACTCGTGTACTTTAGATTCAAATCCTTCGGTCGCGGTGAGTCGTTGTAAATGTTGCTCGACGAAGTTGAGCACGCGATCGACGGATTTGTCACTGACCATATCGCCGACGCGTCGCTCGAGCAGTTCATCGACCTGCTTGTCAATGAAGTTCTCAATCGCTTCGGAGGTTTCCTCGCTCTTCAGCATGTCGGCTATGTATTCCGCCAGCCGGTACTGAAGCGCGGAGATCGTATCGAGAATCGGCGCGCGTGCCTGCGACGGCAGCGCGTCGATGAACGACGGGTACACACGCGAGAGCAGCTCATTTGTGTAAGAGCCGACGAAGTCTTCCACCTTGTTTTGAAAGAAACTGGTTTCAAACAACGCGTCGAACACGGTTTGTTGCGACACCAGCTCGTTGCCGACCGCGTTGCCGATCGACTGCGCCAGTTTGTCGCGATGGCGCGGAATCATTCCCTGCGGCCAAACCGTGATGCCAAAAACCTTGAGCGGTTTATACGGATGGAACAGCATCCAGATTGCCAGCCACGCCGCACCAAAACCGTGGATGGTGGCAACAACAATGATGCCGATTGCAACCAGGATTTTAAAAGTAAGCGGATCGATGACTGTTAGCCCCTTGAGGTTGATTAATCTGACTTCAATACGATCTCAGGGGCTTCTACGGGGTAACCGGCGTTTATCCATGCGCCTGTGCCGCCGGAGACGTTGAGCAGATTCGAAAAGCCCTGCTGCTGCAACAAGCTCGCAGCCGCGCTCGATCGATATCCGCCGGCGCAAATCACCGCGGTCAGTTTATCTTTCTTCAGGGGCAATGGGCCAAGGCTCTTATCGAGATTCGCAAGCGGTGCGTTGAGTGCGCGCGGAACATGACCGCTGACGTACTCTGCCGGACGTCGTACGTCCACGATTTGCAGATCGTTATTCGCCATCTGCTCCTTCAACTGCGCAACACTCACTTGTTCGATCGTTTCGACGGCGAGTCCAGCATCGCGCCAGCTTTGTACACCGCCGTCGAGATAACCTTTGACGTTCTCGATGCCAACGCGTGCGAGTCGAACTACCGACTCGTCAACCTGCGCGTTAGTGTCGGCGATCACGACGATCGCGGCGTTCAACGGAATCAGACTGCCGGCCCACATCGCAAACTGACCGCCGAGTCCGATGTTCATCGAACCGGGTACGTGTGCGGCGCCGAAATCTGCGGCTGTGCGCACGTCGAGCAGAATGTGGTCTCGCAGTTCAAGGACTTGTTGCGGTGTTAATGCTTGCGGCGGTTGCAGCTCGGAGAGTTCGCGCGCGCCGGAGCGATTGATCTCAGCGTCTCGTGGAAAGTAGCTTGGCGCTTCGGCGAGATCGGCAGTCATCATCGTCACGAATTCGTCTTTGCTCATTGGTTTGAGCGCGTAATTGAATTTACGTTGCTCTCCGATGGTCGATGATGTTTCCTTCGACATGTTGCGCCCGCACATCGAGCCTGCGCCGTGCGCCGGGTAAACCTCGGTTTCGTCCGGAAGTTTCAGGAGTTTTCCGTGCAGGGTGTCGTACATCATTTCCGCCATCATCTGCGGCGTGTAGCCTTTGCCACCGGCGAGATCCGGGCGGCCGACGTCGCCGATGAAAAGCGTGTCGCCGGTTAAGAGTTTTGCGGGTTGGTCCGGTGATTCGGTGACGAGGACGCAGATACCTTCGGGTGTGTGGCCGGGTGTTTCGATGAAGCGCAAAGTAACGCCGCCCAGTTTGATTTCTTCGCCATCACGCACGGCGCGATGCTCAAATTCGGCGTCCGCCTTTTCACCAAAGATGATCTGCGCGCCCGTGCGCGCGGCAATCTCCTGGTGTCCGCTGACGAAGTCGGCGTGCAGGTGCGTCTCGATCACGTATTTAACAGATAGTCCCTGCGCGTCAGCCTCCGCCAAATACTCGTCAACATCACGCTGTGGATCGACAACAGCCGCCTCACCCTCAGAACCAATCAGGTAAGAAGCATGCGCCAGGCAACCGAGATAGAACTGTTTGAAGTACATATATTCTGAGCTGGGTCTTTGTAGGGGCGGCACTCCGTGGCCGCCCGTCGTAGCAAATTCGTCAACGGGCGGCCACGGAGT
>DATENQ010000018.1:0-2551 GCA_035275005.1 Pyrinomonadaceae bacterium
AAGACGCAAAGGCGCAAAGAAAACGGCGAACTTTCTTTGCGGCTTTGCGTCTTTCTTTGCGCCTTTGCGTGAAATTCTTACAACGCTCTCAGACGCCGTTCTAATTCTCTCGTGATGCCGGCTGGATTATCTTCTGCTGAAAACTCAACCGGCTCGCCGAAGCTGATGGAGACTGTGCCGCGGCGGACGAAGTATTGATGGCGCTGTTTAAGTTCGAAGAGACCGCGCAGCATGATTGGAATTACGGGGATGTTGAGCTGTGAGGCCAGTAGTCCGATGCCTGCCTTGAATGGTTGAAGTTTTCCGTCCTTCGTTTCTGCTCCTTCCGGAAAAATCAGAATGCTCCAGCCGTGGTCCGCTGCTTCGCCTGCGTAAGTAAAGCTCTGGCGAAAACCACTCTCACGCGGCAGAGAAAAGACGTTGAAGAGCGCTGCGCCGAGCGCGTATGCCGTTCTTCCTCTTAGACGCGCGATAAATCCGCTCGTAGATGGTGGATAACGCCAGTCGCGCAGATACTCTCCGGACATTGCAATGGCTAAATTCAATCGCCAGCGCCAGGGCAAGGCTGAAAGGATCAGCCCCGCGTCAGCGTCAGTCACGTGGTTTGAGATCAACAACACCGGCCCCTTCACTTTTGCCAACCGCTCCGCGCCGGCAACTCGTACGCGACACATGATCAAGGTCAGTGGATACAGGAACAGGTGATAAACGATGGGACGAATCCATGTCGTTGGGAAGCGCATGGCCCATCGTGGATACGGATAGTTAACCGCTTCTGATTTTCCTCGACTGACGATCTGTTCGATGTCGGCGATTGTTGTTGCTTGTGTGATTGCCGCTTCGTCGAGCTCGATCTGGTACTGATCTTCCAACGCACTCAACAACTCGACTCTGCCGAGTGAGTCGAGTTTGAGATCGTCTGACAGACTCGCTGAAGGATCCATGCGCGTCGCCTGCGGGCCTGCGATCCGGCTGATCACCGGAAGGCTCAATGGCGCCAGCGCGTTCTGTCCATTCGCCGTCATCTTGTCAGCAAGCAACGTTTTGACTGCTTCGGCGACCTGTCCCTTGATCACTTTTCGCGTACCCGTCGTGCGCGGAAAATCACTCCTGGGCCAGACGACCCAGTGGCGAATGCGCTGAAAGTCCGCCAGCGAATCGTTCGCCCGTTGTACTACCGCATTCAGATCCGCGCGCTCGTTGCGGGGAATGAGCACCGCCAGCGCTTCAGTGCCTTTTGTCCCCTTGAGCGGAATGACAGTGCTCTCTTTTATCTCGGGTTGATGATCGAGGGCGGCCTCGAGATCTGCGGGAAAGATCTTCAAACCTGCCGCGGTGACGATGGTGTCCTTGCTACGGCCGCGAAAATAGATGTTGCCCTCTGGGCCAACTTCGCCGATGTCGCCGGTGTGAATCCAACCCTGCTCGTCGGTGAGTGGCTTATTCGCACCGTTCCAATACCCGGGCGAGACGTTTTCGCCACGCACGAGAATCTCGCCGTCCTCGCTTAACTTCACTTCCTGTCCCTTGACTGGTTTTCCAATCGAGCCTTGTTGCGTGCGAAACGGATGAGACAGACTCGTGAGAGACGCAGTCTCAGTCATGCCGTAGCCCTGAATGACTGCGTACCCGACGCGTCGCCAGAAACTTTCCGTGTCGTTTTCCAACGTCGCGCCACCTGTGATGAAAGCCCAGAAGCGCCAGCCGAAGCGACGGTGGATGTTTCGGAAGGTCCACCAGTTTCGCAGGAAGTGCCGGCTTTCAGCAGCGTCGAGTTGGGCGTCAGAAAGTCTTAGATCGTTCTGGAGTTTCTCGCGGAGCGTTTCGAGCACTCGTGGCACCGTTACGACGACGTTGATGCGTTGCTTCTTGACGACGGTGATGATCTCCGAGGGCTTGTACGATTCACGGAAGTACACTTCGGCGCCGATCAGCTCGGGAATAAAGATGGACATCATCTGTCCGAAGACGTGGCTCAGTGGCAGCAGGCAGAGGAAGCGCAGTGGGTGTACGAGTCGTTCCCAGCGAGCATACTTTTTGAATTCCTTTTCGATGGGAGCTATGTTGGCGAGCAGGTTGCGATGCGTGAGACAGACGCCTTTCGGTTCTGCGGTCGTGCCTGAAGTAAAGACGATCTGGACGAGATCGTTTGGCTCGGCTTTGTATTGGTCAGTTGAATGGTGTGCTATGACGTCCGCAAGATTACTGAGCGAGAGGTGGGGCACGTCGAGTGGAGACTCATTCGCGAGCAGCAGTTTTGCCGAGACCTGTTGCTGTACTCGCTCCGCGAAATCCGGCGCGGATTTCAGATCGAGGGGAACAACGACGGCGCCACGCAATAAGCAGCCGTAGAACGCGACAATCCACTCGGGACTATTCTCGCTCCAGAAGAGCACGCGATCGCCCCGCCCAACGCCACGCGCTTCGAGCTCACGCGCAAACTGAAAAGCCGACGAAGCAAGACGTCCATACGACCAGCGTGCGATTCGCAATCCACGCCAATGTGCGACCGCCGTCTGCTCGTGACGCGCCATGCAGTCATCCAAAAAAC